>CAMLRI010000283.1 GCA_946482385.1 uncultured Cellvibrio sp. | reverse complement strand
GCGATTGAGGCGGCCGATCTGGAGCATGGCAAGTATCCGGTGGGATGGGAAAGCGCCAGTGTAGGTGGCGACTATATTGATAGCTAGCGTTACTTCTATCTGGGTGGGAAGAATAGCGTCTTGCTCAGGGACGAGTGAGGCATGGATGCCGATCTCGAGCCTATAGGGGTGAAGCTAGTGTTTGCGAAGCACTGCTTCGCACGCCGCTGAACGCCAATAAGCCGTGCTTGTTGGCTGGCCCCGAGGGGTATTTACGGCGTTCCCTGAGCAAGGCGCTATTCTTCCTGGCCGCATTCTTATAAAAACGGATTGTCTTCGTCTTGCGGGTAATAGCGTTCGGCGGTGATGGTGTCTTTGTTGATGCGGCGCGCGAGCAGGTCTTCGACATCCTTATTGACGCGCTCGATCAGCGAGAGTGCATCATTGCGATCCAGCGATTCCAGCAGGGCATTGCCCCACACGGAAACATGGCTGAGGTAGATGGTGCGGGTATCGGATTTTTTCGCCCATTCCCCGGCAACCAAGCGGCCAACCTGGGCAATTTTTTGTTCGACCACCTTGGCTTCGTTGGGGTTGGGGATTTGCTCCAGCAGCTCGTTGGTCATTTTGATCCAGCCGCGGCGATAGAGTGCCGAACCCTGATAAAAACGCACGACCCAGGTGAGGTATTCCTCCTGGGTTTGAATTTCTTTGTTGATTTTGTCGTCGTTGTAGACTTTTACAAAATAAGCGCGCGGCGGCATATTCTCCGGCCAGGTGACATCGCTTACCTGGCGATTGGCACAGCCGCTGAGGAAGAGGGCAAGCAAACTAAACAGACTGAAATAACGTATAAGCTGGTTCATGGTGCTAGGCAGTGTTGGGGCAGTGATAATAGATAAGTTGACGTAAAAAAATCCTGGGTAATCATCCTATCCTATCGGGTATTTGTTGCAGCCGGGTAACAGCGCGCGGCGATTTGCCCGCCGCGCGCGTCCGGTTTATTGCTGCTCGCGGGCAATGGCGCGATAGGCAATATCCTTGCGGTAAAACATACCTTCCCAGTAAATATTTTGCGCTAATTGATAAGCGCGCTGCTGGGCTTCAAGCACAGTGTTGCCCAGGGCGGTGGCGCAGAGTACGCGGCCGCCGTTGGTCACTGTGTTGCCATCTTTTTGCGCGGTGCCGGCGTGAAATACTTTTTCACCGGCCACTTCGCTGCTGGGCAAACCGCGAATCACATCGCCCTTGTTGTAGGCATCTGGGTAACCACCGGCGGCCAGCACCACACCCACAGAGGCGCGGCTATCCCATTCGGCGGTAGTTTTATCCAAATCACCCTTGAGCGCTGCCAGGCACAGTTCCACTAAATCGGATTGCAGGCGCAGCATAATGGGTTGGGTTTCCGGATCGCCAAAGCGGCAATTGTATTCAATCACCTTGGGCGCACCTGAGGCATCAATCATCAAACCCGCGTACAAAAAGCCCACATAGGTGTTGCCTTCGGCCGCCATGCCATTCACGGTGGGGTAAATAATTTCTTGCATCACCCGGTCGTGTACCGCTTGGGTAACTACCGGGGCTGGCGAGTAGGCGCCCATGCCGCCGGTGTTGGGGCCGGTGTCGCCATCGCCTACGCGTTTGTGATCCTGGCTGGTGGCCATGGGCAATACGTTTTTTCCGTCGACCATGACAATAAAGCTGGCTTCTTCGCCCGCCAAAAATTCTTCGATCACTACGCGGCAACCGGCATCGCCAAAGGCATTGCCCGAGAGCATATCGCGCACGGCGTCTTCGGCTTGTTGCAGGGTTTCGGCAACGATAACACCTTTACCCGCGGCCAGGCCGTCGGCCTTGATTACAATGGGGGCGCCTTTTTCGCGCAGGTAGGCGAGGGCGGGTTCCACTTCAATAAAGTTTTGGTAATCGGCGGTGGGGATTTTGTGGCGCGCCAAAAAATCCTTGGTGAAGGCTTTGGAACCCTCAAGCTGTGCGGCGCCTTTGCTGGGGCCAAAGCACAACAAATTGCGCGCTTTAAAATAATCCACCACACCGGCAACCAGTGGCACTTCCGGGCCAACAATGGTGAGGCCGACCTGGTTTTGCTCGGCAAAATTGGCCAGGGCTTCAAAATTCAAAACATCGATAGCGACGTTTTCCAATTTGGGTTCCAGCGCTGTGCCGGCATTGCCCGGGGCGACAAATACTTTGCCAACTTGCGCGCTTTGCGCCGCCTTCCACGCCAGGGCGTGTTCGCGGCCGCCGCTGCCAATAATTAATACGTTCATAAAATTCATATCTTTTTTAGATGTTCATGTAGGTTGGGGTGAGGGACGAACCCCAACATGACCATATACCTGTAACCAATGTTGGGGTTCGCACGCTCACCACCAACCTACAAAAGCAATATCGCTATTTATTAATGCCGCTATCTATTAATGACGGAAGTGACGCATGCCGGTGAACACCATCGCCATACCGTGTTCGTCCGCAGCGGCAATGACTTCTTCGTCGCGCATGGAGCCGCCGGGTTGGATTACCGCGGCTATGCCCACTTTCGCGGCGTTGTCGATACCGTCGCGGAAGGGGAAGAAGGCGTCGGATGCCATCACCGAACCGGCGACTTGCAGGCCGGCGTGCTCGGCTTTAATGGCGGCGATGCGCGCGGAATTCACGCGGCTCATTTGGCCGGCGCCCACGCCGATGGTGGCCAGGTCTTTGCCGTAGACAATGGCATTGGATTTAACCATTTTGGCCACCTTCCAGGTGAACAGCAGGTCGCGCATTTGTTCTTCGGTGGGCACTTTTTTGCTCACGATTTTTAAATCGCTGGCGGTGATCATGCCGTTGTCGCGGTCTTGCACCAGCAGGCCGCCGGCAACGCGTTTGTAGTCCAGGTCGTTGGGGGCTGTGCCCCATTGGCCGCACACCAGCAGGCGCACGTTTTTCTTGGCGGCAACCACTTCGCTAACACCGGCAGCAACGCTGGGGGCGATGATCACTTCAACGAATTGTTTTTCCACAATGGCGCTGGCAGTGGCCACATCCAGTTCGCGGTTGAAGGCGATAATGCCGCCGAAGGCGGATTCCGGATCTGTATCAAAAGCGCGCTGGTAAGCCGCTAACAAAGTGGGGGCGCTGGCAACACCGCAGGGGTTGGCGTGTTTAACGATCACACAGGTGGGTGCATCAAACAGTTTGACGGTTTCCAGGGCGGCATCGGTATCGGCGATGTTGTTGTAGGAAAGCTCTTTGCCCTGCAATTGTTGCGCGGTGGCAATGGTGCCGGGCGCGGGGTTTTTCTCGATGTAAAACGCGCTTTTTTGATGGGAGTTTTCGCCGTAGCGCAGGGTTTGTACTTGCTGGAACTGGGCGTTGAATGTGCGCGGGAAATCGGCGTTGCCGCCTTCTACCATGCGGCCAAAATAATTGGCGATGGCGCCGTCGTAAGCAGCGGTGTGCTCGTAGGCTTTGATGGCCAAATCGAAACGGGTTTTAAAGGAGGTGCAGCCGTTATTGGCTTTCATCTCATCGAGGATGCGGGCGTAGTCAGAAGCATTGACCACTATGTTGACGTGGGCGTGGTTTTTCGCCGCAGCGCGCACCATGGTGGGGCCGCCTATGTCGATATTTTCTACCGCGTCCTCCAAAGAACAATCAGCTTTGGCCACGGTTTTTTCAAAGGGGTAGAGGTTTACTACCACCATGTCGATGGCATTGATGCCGTGTTGTGCCATCACGCCTTCGTCGAGGCCGCGACGGCCGAGGATGCCACCGTGCACCTTGGGGTGCAGGGTTTTAACGCGGCCATCCATCATTTCCGGGAAGCCGGTGTAGTCGGAGACTTCAATCGCCGGGATCTTGTTGTCGGTGAGTAACTTAAAGGTGCCGCCGGTGGAGAGGATCTCCACGCCCTGGGCGTGCAGCGCTTGGGCAAATTCAACGATACCGGTTTTATCAGACACGCTAATCAGCGCGCGCTTAACGGCAACAAGGTCGGCAGTGGTGGACATAGGTATTTCCCATCATCAGTGAAAAGTAAAACGGTGAAAAAGCAAAAGGGGTGGCTTGTGGCTCACCCCTCTT
>CAMLRI010000282.1 GCA_946482385.1 uncultured Cellvibrio sp. | reverse complement strand
CCGAAAAAGCCCTGGCTGAACTGACCAAGTAATCCCGGGGGTTATTCCTCTGTTGTCGAAAAGCCGCCGATAACCTCGGCGGTTTTTTTATGTGTGCAGATTTATGTGCGCAACTTTGTGCGTGTAACCCTGGCCTGCCAGCATGTTGCAGTTATGTGACAGAAACAGGCCGTTTGTAACAAAACTGTCATCTAGCGTTGTTAGCATTCTTGCGCCAGATGTAGAGCCCAGGTGAGCCCATGTCCAACCTCAAAATACCGGTCAAACCCATGAACAGTTTGATGCCGACTGCCGAGCAGCGCAGCCGCCTGCGCAAGATCCGCAAATTCAAAGACCAGTTTTCCCGCTATGGCATTACCACCGCTGGTATAGCGGTGGTGCTGTCCCTGGGGATGATATTTTTCTACCTGATTTCCGAGGTGGCACCGCTGCTGCGCGGCGCCTCGGTAGATGTCACAGCCAAGCTCCAGGCCGCCGACTACGACCAGCAGCAACCGGTTGATTACCTGATGTTGGAGCGCTACCAAGAGCTGGCGGCGCTGTTTGATCGCCAGGGCAAGATCCGCTTTTGGGACCTTAACCGCCAGCAGGAGCGGACCCAGGTACAACTGGCAGCCCCCGAGGGCGCCCAGGTTGCCAGCCTGGGATACAGCGTGCCCGCCACAGGCCTGGTGGCCTATGGCTACAGCAATGGCCAGGCGCTGTTGGTTAAGCCCCAGTATTCCCTGAGCTACCCCAATGATGAGCGCGAAATCAGCCCCAGTATTGTTTACCCGCTGGAATCCGCACCCCTCACCCTGGATGCCCAGGGCAGCCCGCTGGTGACTGTTGCTGTGCAGGAAACTCATGGCGGTATTGTGATGGGCGCGATCACAGAAGATGGCCGCCAGCTGTTGGCTATATTCGCCACCAGCCAGAATTTTTTAACCGGTGAAACCCGCGTTACCCAGGATGTTTACCCCCTGCCACCGCTGCCCGCCGGCGAGCGCGCCCGCCTGATGCAAATCGACGAATCCGGCCAGCATTTGGTGGTGGCCTCGGAACAGCAGCTCTATCTCTACAACATCATCAACCCCGCTGCCGCCGAACTGCGCCTGGTGCTCAAAGTGGGCGAGGGCAGTATTACCGCCATGGAATTTTTGGTGGGCACTGGCTCACTGGTGCTGGGTAGCGACAAAGGCGAGGTCAGCCAATGGTTTTTGGTGCGCGATGCCAACAACATTTACAGCCTGGTGCGGGTGCGTGATTTTGAGGCATTGCCCGGCTCGGTTACCCGTATCAGCCCCGAATACAGCCGCCGCGGTTTTTGGGTGGGCGATAACCAGGGCAACCTGGGTATCTACTACGCCACCTCCGAGCGCACCCTGTTAGTCGACAATTTCAGCGATAAGCCCATCAGCCAGATCGCCATATCGCCCATCAACGGCCGCGCCCTGTTGCTCGACGACAGCCTGCAGCTGCAAGTGGCCGATGTATGGAACCATCATCCGGAAGTTTCTTTCAGTTCGCTCTGGCAAAAGGTGTGGTACGAAGGCCGCGAAGGCCCGGAATATATCTGGCAGGCCTCCTCGGGTAGCGACACCTTTGAAGCCAAGATGAGCTTTGTGCCCCTCACCCTGGGCACCCTCAAGGCGGCCTTCTTTGCCATCCTGTTTGCGGTGCCCCTGGGTGTAATGGGCGCCATCTACACCGCCTACTTTATGACCCCCAAGCTGCGCGGCCTGGTGAAACCCACCATCGAAATCATGGCGGCGCTGCCCACGGTTATCCTGGGCTTCCTCGCCGGTTTGTGGCTGGCGCCCTTTATTGAAAACCACCTGCCGGCGATCTTCTCCATCCTGATTTTGGTGCCGCTGGTGATGCTGGTGGTGGGCTACACCTGGAGCCGTTTCCCGCAGGCGGTGCGCGACACCGTGCCCGAGGGGTGGGAGGCGGTGATCCTGGTGCTGCCCATTGTCCTCACCGTGTGGGGCTGTGTGGCAGTTAGCCCTCACACCGAGGTGTGGTTCTTCGATGGCAGCATGCGCCAGTGGTTTACCGACAACGGCATCAACTACGACCAGCGCAATGCCCTGGTGGTGGGTATTGTGATGGGCTTTGCGGTGATCCCCAGTATTTTCTCCATCGCCGAGGATGCAGTGTTCAGCGTGCCGCGCCACCTCACCCAAGGCTCCCTGGCCCTGGGCGCCACCCGCTGGCAAACCGTGGTAGGGGTAGTGCTGCCCACCGCCAGCCCGGGTATTTTTTCGGCGGTGATGATGGGCTTTGGCCGCGCCGTGGGGGAAACCATGATCGTACTTATGGCCACCGGCAACAGCCCGGTCGTCAATTTCAATATCTTTGAAGGCATGCGCACCCTCTCGGCCAACATCGCCGTGGAGCTGCCGGAAACGGCGGTGGCCAGCACCCACTTCCGCGTGCTCTTCCTGGCGGCGCTGGTGCTGCTCGCCTTCACCTTTGTGGTCAACACCCTGGCGGAAGTTATCCGCCAGCGTTTGCGCCAACGCTACAGCAATCTCTAAGCGGTGAATTTTGCGATGAAGACTTTAACCAAACGTAAAACTGGCTGGTTCGAAAGCGGCTCGCCCTGGATCTGGCTCAACGCCGGCGCCGTAACCCTGTGTATGTTGATGGTGCTGGGCCTGCTCGGCCTGATTGCCGTGCGCGGTTTCGGCCACTTTTGGCCGGCCGATGTGCTGGAAACCCAGGTGGCCCATCGCGATGGCAAAAGCCAGCTCATCATGGGCGAATTTGTCCGCGACGAGGTGATTCCCGCCAGCGTCGCGCGCGACGGCGGCTACCAGGTGGAGCAGGGCACAGAGCTGCTCAGCCGCTACCTGATCAAACTCGGCAACCGCGATGTCAGCGGTCGCGACTTTGTCTGGTTTATGGAAATGGGCATGGGCGAGTGGAGCTACCCCGCCGATGCCATAGTGATAGAGCGCCGCGAGTGGGGCAATTTTTACGGCTACCCGGTGGCGATCCAGGAAGGCGACAAGGTAATCAGCGAGCTGAGCCACGCCAGCTTCTGGGATGAACTGGAGCGCCGCGTAACCCGCGCCCTGGAATTGCACGGGCAAATCCACCGCATCGAAAAAGTGGATATAGGCCGCATCAATAAAGCCATGGAAGAGTTGCGCCTGGAGCGCCGCCGCCTGGAGCTGGCCGGTGCCAATGCCCAGCAGCTGGCCCAGGCCGATGCCGAACTGGCCGAGCGCCGCGCTGTGCTGGAACAGCGCTACGCCCAGGTCAAGCAGGATCGCGATGAGATCCTCAGCCTGGCCACCCGCGACAAATTGTTAGCGCGCACCGCCGATGGCAAGCAGGTGATGATTCCCTTTGACCACATAGTGCGCATCACCCGCCCCAATACCATGGGTGTACTGGCCAAAACCGGCCAGTACCTGGAGCGCTTCTGGGAATTTATGAGCGATGAGCCCCGCGAAGCCAATACCGAAGGCGGTATCTTCCCGGCGATTTTCGGCACCATCACCATGGTGTTGGTGATGTCTATTATCGTCTCGCCCTTCGGCATACTGGCGGCCATTTACCTGCGCGAATACGCCAAAGACGGCCCCATGCTGCGTATTATCCGCATCTCGGTATACAACCTGGCGGGTGTGCCCTCGATTGTGTACGGCGTGTTTGGCCTGGGCTTTTTTGTCTACACCCTGGGCGGCAGTATCGACGAGCTCTTCTACGCCGAATCCCTGCCGTCGCCCACCTTTGGTACCCCCGGTTTATTCTGGGCCTCGCTCACCCTGGCGCTGCTCACCCTGCCCATTGTGATTGTGTCCACCGAGGAAGGCTTAACCCGCATTCCCGCCAGCATCCGCCAGGGCAGTTTGGCACTGGGTGCCACCAAGGCGGAAACCCTGTGGAAAGTGGTAGTGCCCCTCGCCACCCCGGCGATGATGACCGGCCTGATCCTGGCTATTGCCCGCGCCGCCGGCGAAGTGGCGCCACTGATGTTGGTGGGAGTGGTCAAGCTGGCGCCCTCGCTGCCGATTGATGGCAACTACCCCTATATCCACCTCGACCAAAAAATCATGCACCTGGGCTTCC
>CAMLRI010000281.1 GCA_946482385.1 uncultured Cellvibrio sp. | reverse complement strand
GCAGTCCATTAAGGTGTTGGTTGTGGATGATGACCGCAGCTGGCATGTGTATTTATTTTCGGCGTTGCAGCAGGATTTTTTGCTGCGGTCTGCATACGAAGGCGAATCCGTATTGCAACTGGTGGATGAGTTCCAGCCTGATTGCATTTTGCTGGATATTTTTTTGCCGGGGCGTAATGGTTATGAGTTGTGCCACACGCTCAAGCAGCAGCCTGCCACTGCGGCGATTCCGATCATTATGTTGTCTGGCAAAAATAACATGCAGGAAAAAGTGCAGGGTTTTGAGCTGGGCGCGGAAGATTATTTGGTTAAATCCACTGAGGCGGAATTCCTTAAAGCCAAAATTATTCGCGCGGTGCGCCAAAGCCGAGATCGCGAATCCATGGGCAAAAATTTGCAACTGGCCCAGGCGGTGGCGTTTGAGGCTATGTCGGGCAGTGCGGAGCTGGGGCATTGTGTGCGCTTTATCGAGCGCACCTATGCCATGAACAGTTTTGCGCTTTTGGCCCAGGGCTTATTTAAAACCATGGATGAATTTGGCCTGCGTACATCCATCATGCTGCAAACACCTTCCGCGCCTTTATTTTTTAGCGCCAGTGGCCAGGATATTTCCGCCCTGGAGCGGGAGATGTTTATTGCCAGCCACCGCGAAGGGCGCTTTTGCGATTTTGGCGAGCGCAGTTTTTGCAATTTTCCCGCCATATCCCTGCTGGTTAAAAACATGCCCCTGGATCAGCCGGAGCGCTACGGCCGTATTAAGGATGCGCTGCCCTGGATTTTAGGGGCGGCCGATGCGCGGGTGCAGCAGTTAATTGAGTTGGGCGAGGCGCGGGAGCATCTCGGCGAATTGCAGGCGCTGGCGCAAGGGCTGCAGCAGCAGGTGCAGCAAGCCGAGGCTTGGCCTGAACTGGATGAGGCGCGGGAGCAGGCGATCCATGAATGGGCGCAGCAACTGGAGCTGTTACGCGCCCTGTGCGACAAGGCAGAGGCCTGCCTAAGTAAGCCCTACTGCCCCAGCGCCGATGCTGCTTCGGTTGAAATCCACTCCCACTCGGTGGATTTATTTTGAATTAAGGTTGGCAAATACCTCGGCAGCTATGGCCAGGGTTTGGTCAATATCCGCTTCTGTGTGGGCGCCCGACATAAAACCCGCCTCATAGGAGGCGGGTGCCAGGTAGACACCGCGCTCCAGCATGCCGTGGAAGAATTTATTAAAGCGCGGAATATCGCAGGCCATGACCTGTTTAAAGTTGGTGATTTTTTTCTCGCTGGTAAAAAAGAAACCAAACATGCTGCCTACATGGTTGGTGGTAAAGGGAATGCCCGCCTCATCGGCCAGTTTTTGCAAACCTTCCACCAATTGCGTGGTGCGTGCGCAAAGGTTGGTATAAAAATTTTCTTGTTCCAACAATTCCAGGGTTTTTAATCCGGCCGCCATGGCCACCGGGTTGCCCGATAGGGTGCCCGCCTGGTACACGGGCCCGGAGGGCGCGATCATTTGCATAATATCGCGACGGCCACCGAAGGCGCCTACGGGCATGCCGCCGCCAATCACTTTACCCAGGGTAATGATGTCGGCATTAACGCCATAGTGCCCCTGCGCCCCCTGGTGACCCACGCGGAAGCCGGTCATCACCTCATCAAAAATCAACAGGCTGCCATACTGGTCGCAAACCTCGCGCAGGCATTGCAAAAAGCCCGGCACTGGCGGCACGCAGTTCATATTGCCCACCACTGGCTCAACAATAATGCAGGCAATTTGCTCGCCCAATCTGGCAAAGCATTCGCGCACCTGCTCGGCATTGTTGTAGTCGAGGGTGATGGTGTGATCCGCCAGCACAGCGGGCACCCCCGGCGAGCTGGGCACGCCCAGGGTGAGCGCACCCGAGCCGGCTTTGATAAGCAGCGAATCCGAATGGCCGTGGTAGCAGCCTTCGAATTTAATAATTTTGTCGCGCCGGGTGAAGGCGCGGGCCAGGCGGATGGCGCTCATGGTGGCTTCGGTGCCGGAGCTGACAAAGCGCACCATTTCCATGTTGGGTATCAGGTTGCAGAGCTTTTCGGCCAGGGTGGTTTCGCGCTCGGTGGGCGCGCCAAAACTTAAGCCGTGTTTGGCGGCTGCGACTACAGCATCAATCACTTGCGGGTGGGCGTGGCCAAGCACCATAGGCCCCCAGCTTTGCACATAGTCGATATAGCGTTTGCCATCGGCGTCCCAGATATAGGCGCCCAGTGCCTTTTCAAAAAATACCGGTGTACCACCTACAGCCTTGAAGGCGCGCACAGGCGAGTTAACGCCGCCGGGGATGTGTTTTTGGGCTTGTAAAAATAATTCTTCGGAACGGCTCATGATAAATCCTTAGGATTGCAATAATGATGGCTGGGGCTGCCCCTAACCTAGAGTGCGGTAAATTGTTGCGCGGTTTGGCGAATATCCTCAGCGGCAAATAACTCGTGGCACACCGCGATCATGTCGGCACCGGCGTCCAACAAAATATGGGCGTTGGCCAGGGTAATGCCGCCAATCACCACCAGGGGCGTTTGCGGAAACCTGGCCTTGGCTTCACTGATTAATGTGAATTTTGCCGGCTTGGCGTGGGGCTTGGTTTTGGAGGGAAAAAAGCGCCCGAAGGCGATATAGCTGGCGCCATCGGCAATGGCCTGCTGTGCCAGTACCAGGGAATCGTGACAAGTGACGCCAATAATGGCGTCTTCCCCCAATAATTCCCGCGCGGCGCGCGGGCTGCCATCGCCTTGCCCCAGGTGTACGCCATGGGCATTTACAGCGGCGGCGAGGGCCACATCGTCGTTAATGATTAGCGCAGCCTGGTGTTGTTTGCACAGTGCCACCAGCTGCTGTGCTTCGCGCAGGCGCTTGGCGCTATCGCCGGATTTGTCGCGGTATTGAATCCAGCGGCTGCCCCCTAGCAGAGCGGCTTCCACGGCAGAAAATAATTTGTCACCGGGCAGCAGCTGCGAATCTGTAATCGCGTAGAGGTTGCTCATACTATGCTCTGGAAAATGTTGATGGCGATGTTATTAAAAAGGCCTGACCACAACCAATATCACTATGCCGATTAATAAAAACACCGGCAGTTCATTGAATACGCGAAAAAACACATGGCTTTTTTGGCAGCGATCATCGCGCAGCTGTTTCCAGTAGGCAACGCAGGCGTGGTGGTAGCCGGTGAGCAGGACCACCAGCACCAGCTTGCACCAGTACCAGGCCTGGGTTGAGTAATAGGCCCAGCCCAGCCAGCTCAGCCAAATGCCGAACACGAAGGCGGCGATCATCGCCGGGTTGGCGATGCCGCGCAGCAGTTTACGCTCCATAATTTTAAAGCGCTCGCGGCTGATCTCATCTTCGCTCATTACGTGGTACACAAACAGGCGCGGCAAATAAAACAGCGCAGCCATCCAGCTGATTACAGCGATAATATGAAAGGCTTTAATCCACAGCATAGGGTTAGATCCGGTAGTGGTTGTCGATACTCATGCGGCTGACAATGCCCAGTGCCTGGGCTGGGTTGTGCGGCGATGCTACCCAAAGGGCATCCAATTGTTGCTGGTTCATCAGGCTCAGTGCTTCAAATACATTGGCGTCGGCGGCAATGGCGGCAAGCTCGTAGCGGCGCGCGGGAATTTCCAGCAGGTTGATGGCGTCGGCGGGTGCATCCTCTGCGGTTGCCGGCAGGGTTTGCAAATAGCTGCGTAAATCTGCTGGCTGCAATAACAGCTGGGCCTGGCGCAGCCATATCCACTGGGGATTATGCTTGAGCAGCTGTTCGGCGGCGGAGCGGTTGAGTTGGTGGTCGGCCTCTGCCCAGTGGCGCTCCATAATGCCGCGCACCCCGGTGCGGCTGAGCAACTGCTCTATGGCCTCGGCACTGCGGAATTTGCCCTGGATGCGCAGTACCTGCTGGAACAAACCCTCGCAGCGGAACAGCCAGCGGGTGGTCAGGCAAGCGGCGATGACTACCAGCATGCTGGGGAAAATAATATTGGGGTTATAGGTCAGCTCCAGGATGGCCATCATTGCCGCCAGGGGCGCGTTGAGGGTAGCGCCCATCATGGCGCCCAT
>CAMLRI010000280.1 GCA_946482385.1 uncultured Cellvibrio sp. | reverse complement strand
AAGGCGGCGCGCACCTGGCTGGCCACCGCTTGCTGGCGGGTGTAGTCCAGGCCGTAGACCTCGGCCACCAGGGGCGCCAGCACCGGCGGCCCCGGGGGCACTTCCACTACTTTGATATTGGCGCCCAGTTCCAGGGCGATGGGTTGCATCAGCTCCCGCGCCGCCAGGGCGATGGCGTGGCTTTGGCGCGAACGCTGGCTTTTGTCGCGCAGGTTGACCTGTATATCCCCCTGATGGGGTTCGCGGCGTAAATAGTACTGGCGCACCAGGCCGTTAAAGTTGATAGGCGCCGAGCTGCCGGCGTAGAGCTGGTAGTCGGTGACTTCCGGCAGTTGTTGCAGGGGCGCGGCCAGGGCTTGCAGGGCGGCCTGGGTGTTTTCCAGGGGGGTGCCCTCGGGCATGTCGACTACCACCTGGAACTCACTCTTGTTGTCGAAGGGCAGCATTTTCAGCATCACCGCCTGGATGGCGACCAGGCCCATGGAGCCGAGGATCAAGCCAATCACACCCACCAATAGCCACAGCCGCGCCCGGCGCCCGGCGCGCCCCCGCAGGAAGGGCGACATAAGGCGGGTAAACCATGGCAGAAAGCGCGGCGCCTGCTCGGCCTCATCGGGATGATCTGTATGCAAGTGAGCCGGCGCGTTTTTGAATAACCGCAGGTAGAGCCAGGGGGTGAAAATGAAGGCCACCGCCAGGGAGATGAGCATGCCGGTGGAGGCGTTGATGGGTATCGGCAGCATATAAGGCCCCATCAAACCGCTGACAAACGCCATGGGCAGCAGAGCGGCAATTACGGTAAAGGTCGCCAGTATGGTGGGGCCGCCCACTTCATCTACCGCCAGGGGGATGGCCTCTTGCAGCGAGTGCTTGCCTTGGGTCATGTGGCGATGGATGTTTTCCACCACCACTATGGCGTCGTCCACCAGTATGCCGATGGAAAAAATCAGCGCAAACAGGGATACCCGGTTGAGGGTAAAACCCCAGGCCCAGGAGGCAAACAGGGTGATGGCCAGGGTGACTATCACCGCCGCGCCCACCACCAAAGCCTCGCGCTTGCCCAGGGCGATAAGCACCAGCAGTATCACCGAGAGGGTGGCGAACAGCAGTTTTTTGATCAGGGTTTGCGCCTTGTCCTCGGCGGTGGCGCCGTAGTTGCGGGTGACACTCACCTCCACCCCGTCGGGGATACTCACGCCGCGCAATTGCTCGATACGCGCCAGCAGCTGCTCGGCCACCGCCACGGCGTTTTCACCGGGCTTTTTGCCAATGGCCAGGGTAATGGCCGGGGTTAAACCCGGGCTGTTGCTGCTAAGCGGATTGGTGCTGACGTACTGATCCGCCTGGCCTTCGCCCAGGCTGACCTGGGCAATATCCCGCAAGAACACGGGTGCTCCCTGGTGTACGCCCACCACCAGGTCGGCGACTTCTTCCGGCGCCAACAAAAAATCCCCCGCCTGCACCAGCAGCTCGCGGTTAGCCGTTACCAGGCTGCCCGCTGCTGCCGAAGCATTGGCGTTGCCGAGTTTGGCGCGCAGGTCGGCCAGGGTGATACCCAGGGCCGCCATCCGCTGGGGGTCGAACTCCACCCGTACCTGGGGCGCTGTGCCGCCCAGTATGTCGATATCCCGGGTGCCCGGCACCCGCTGCAATTGGCTTTGCAATTCCCGCGCAACCTGCAGTAAATCGCCGCCGCTACTGGCCGGGTCGCGGTGCCACAGGGTCAGGGCCACTATGGGCACATCGTCTATGCCCTTGGGTTTAATCAGCGGCTCGCCCACGCCCAGGTTGCGTGGCAGCCAATCGCGGTTGGCATAAAAAGCGTTGTACAGGCGCACTATGGCGTCGGTGCGCGGTTGGCCCACCTCAAAGCGCACCGTGAGCAGCGCCATGCCCAGGGTAGAGGTGGAATAGATGTGCTCCACGCCCTCAATTTCCGCCAGTATCTGCTCCGCCGGGGTAGTCACCAGGGCCGCTACTTCCTCGGGCTGGGCGCCGGGGAAGGGGATAAACACGTTGGCGAAGGTAACGTTGATTTGCGGCTCTTCTTCGCGCGGGGTGATCAGCACCGCAAAGATCCCCAGCAGCAGGCCGGTGAGCGCCAGCAGGGGGGTGATTTCGGTGGTTAAAAAGGCGCGGGCAATGCGCCCGGAAATGCCCAGTGGCTGGGGCGCAGGCTGTTGCGGAGGCAGTTGTTGAGGCTGGTGGGGCATGGCTTACTCCTTGACGCCTGTGGCGCTATCACCCTGGAACTGGGCGCGATAAGCCGCCGCTGCCGCCACCGGATCTGCCGCAATCACTTCGCCGGCGCGCAAACCCGCCAGCACTGGCAGCCGCTGTTCGCTATCAATACTGCCCAAGCGCAGCTGGCGGAATTCCAGGCGCTGGTTGGCAATCACATAAACCCCGCGCAGGTCGCCGCGCTGGGCCAGGGCGCTGGCTGGCAGGCGCAGCTGCTCCTCGCTGCCAATGGCGAAGGCCATTTTTACCAGGGTGCCGGGGAAGAGGTTGAAGTCCCCTTGCGGCAGGTTCACCAACACCGGAAAGCTTTGGCTTTGCGGGTCGGCGCTGGGGGGAATGCGCAGCTCGCCGGCGGCCAGCCACTGCTCCGGGGCGATTTGCACCCGCGCCTGTTTATATTGGCGCACCTGGCCTATGTGCTGTTGCGGGATATTGACCAGCACCCGCAGCTGCTCCAGGGATAAGCCGGTCATCAGCGGTGTACCGGGGGCGACGGTTTCGCCCAGCTTCACCGCGCGGCTGACCACTATGCCGGCATAGGGCGCATGGATGCGGGTGTACTTAAGCTGTTCGTCGGCTTGGCGCCAATTGGCCTCGGCAGATTTGTAGGCCGCCTGGGCGCGGTCGAAATCGGCCTTGGCGATCACTTTTTTAGCGAGCATTTCCTCCATGCGGGCAAAGTTGGCCTTGGCTTCCACCAGTTGCGCCTCGGTGCTGGCCAGGCGCGCTTTTTGTTCGCTGTCGGTGATGCGCACAATCAAATCGCCCTTGGCGACATAATCGCCCACATCCACTGGCAGCTCCTCGATACGGCCGCTGGTTTGCGCCGCTACTGTCGCCTGGTGGATGGCTTCCACCACACCGTCGTAAACCACTTCGCGGGTGGCTTGGCTGGGCGCCAGGGTGATTTGTTCCAAAGCGGGCAGGGCAGCTTGGTGTTGGGCGTTATCGGGCGCATCGCTACAGCCCATCAGTAAAAGCCCAATAAGCAGGCTGCTGGCGGTTATCAGTCGCTGGGTCATGGCAGTGTCCTTCGGGGGCTAGGTATTGCCGCAGGCGCGGTTGGCCGGCACGGCTATATCCATGAGCTTGGGGTTGGGGAGTTTCAGGTTGTTCATTAACTCTACATAGGCATCCAGGTCTTGCACCTGCAGGCGCGGGTTGTGGGCTTTTTCTTCGCCGATGCTGCTGCGTGTCCAGCCTTTATAGTCGTGGCCGGGGTACACCCAGGTGCTGGCGGGCAGGGCGAGCAATTTGCCAAACAAACTCTGGTACTGCTCGGCGGCGCTGCCATTTTGGAAATCGGTGCGGCCGGTGCCGCGGATCAATAAGGTGTCGCCGGTGAACACGTAGGTTTCGCCCTGGTGTTCCAGGTAAAAACAATAGGAATCATCTGTGTGGCCAGGGGTGTGCATGGCGATGAGTTGCAGCTCGCCGATATTGATACGCTCGCCATCGCGCAGCCCATGGGATACGCAGTGGGAGCCTGCCTGCTCGCCGAGCAAGGTCGTGCAACCTGTGGCGTCGCGCAGGGCGCCAGCGCCGGTGATGTGGTCGGCGTGGGTGTGGGTATCCAGGGCGTAAACCAGGTTGAGGTTGAGTTCACGCAGCAACTGCAAGTAGTGGGGCAGTTCGGATTTCACCGTATCAATCAGCGCCGCCTGGCGAGTTTTTTCGCAGGCAATTAAATAGGTGTAAGTGGATGATTCGCGTTCAAACAACTGACGGAAAATCATAAAAGTTCCTCGTCAACAAAAAAGAAGCTGGCACTTAGGTCGATACAAGCAGGTCGGTGGAGGCCAGTGAGACCGTCGGCGGCGGGAATCCGCCGTCGAGCCCCCAGGGATGGGTTTACGGCGTGTC
>CAMLRI010000279.1 GCA_946482385.1 uncultured Cellvibrio sp. | reverse complement strand
ACTGAAGTCCAGCAACCGAAAATGGCGGATACTTTATCCTTGGTTAACAGCTCGCGGGTTTTTTCCGCAAACAGTGGCCAGTTGGAGGCTGGGTCTACCACCACGGCTTCGAGTTTTTTGCCGAGCAAACCGCCTTTTTTGTTTTGCTCCTCAATCAACATCAGCATGGTGTCTTTGAGGGTGGTTTCAGAAATCGCCATAGTGCCCGAAAGCGAGTGGAGTACACCCACTTTAATGGTGTCTGCCGCGGCAGCACTGAACGAGGCGATGGTTAAGCCGCAGGCGATACCGAGTGCCCCGACGTGTTTTGCTATAGTCTTCAGCTTCATGGGTCTTGCTCCTAGTAGATTTACTGACTCAGTGGTTTTTTGTTAACTGGTTAAGTACCAGGTTTTTCCGGTAACGCCGTAACGCTTTATGGTGGGCGGCAGGTTTTTCTTCCGTGAACACAGTGGCTAATGGCTGCTGTGTTGCCGCTCTAAGGTGAAACTTTTATGGCTCTCAAGTTATGGCTCATGCGGGTGTTGCTGTTGCGCCTGGTAGAGCATGTGCAGGGTAATTTTGCGCACTTCGGATTTACTGGCCTCGATATGGGTTTTTAAATAGCTTTTCACTTCTTCGGCGCGCCTTTCGATAATGGTGCGCAAAATTTTGGCGTGCTCTTCGTAGGTGGCTTCAATGCGGTTGCGCTGGGTAAAATCTATGCGCCGCACTATGCGCAAGCGCTCGGTAATTTCGTGGTGGATGCGGGCCATTTCGGCGTTGCCGGTGGCCTCTACCAGTTGCTCGTGAAAACGCTCATCCAGGGCGCAGACGCTGGGGCCGTCTTCCAATCGGTCCTCCGGTTTTACCAACCAGATGCGCTTTAAATCTTCCAGGTTGGGCGCCGGTTCCATTTCGCAGAGTTTTTTAACGGCGGCCAGTTCGAGAATGATGCGCACATCGTACAGCTGCTCAAACTTCATAAAATCAAAGGGGTTTACCTGCCAGCCGCTGCGGAAGGATACCTCGACAAAACCTTCGCGCTGCAAACGCGCCAGGGCTTCGCGCACCGGGGTGCGGCTGGCCGCGACCCGCTCGGCAATTTCGTTTTCGCTAAAGCGATCGCCAGGCAAAAGGCGAAACGAAAAAATATCGTCCTTAATGGTTTGGTAGATCCGCTCCGTTAAATTGGTGCGCGGCTCGTCGGATTTCTTTTTGGTTTTGTCGCTTTTAATTAATTTCATGTTTTTTTCCGTAGGTTGGTGGTGAGCAAAGCGAACCCCAACACAAGCAACGCCATAATGTTGAATATTGTTATGTTGGGGTTCGCTTTGCTCACCACCAACCTACATGGTGCGTTAAATCAATCTGTTTCCAGTACCAACAACAAATCCCCGGCACTCACTTGCTTGCCCGCCTCCACATGGATGGCGCTGACTTTGGCGCTGCGGTCGGCGTAGACCGAAAATTCCATTTTCATGGCTTCCACAATCAGTAGTGGTTGATCGGCCTCCACCAATTGGCCTGGCTCTACTAACAATTTCCAAATATTGCCGCTGATATCTGCTGTTACGGCGTGGCCATCCACTTCAATGGGGGCGCTGTTGATTTTGACTTGCAGGGCTGCATCTACTTTGGCGGCTTCATCTGCCTGCCAGAGCGCCACTTCCTGGGTGAATGCGGCCTGCTGTTTGGCTTTGAATTCGGCAATAGAGGCGGCGTTTTCCTGCAGGAATTTTTCGTGTTCGGCGAGGCTGAAATAATCCTCCTCGATACGCAGGCTTAAACGGCCCTCGCGGAAGGCTTCGCGCTGTGCGGTCAGTTCCGCTTCGCTGACTTCGTAGTAGCGCACCCGGTCAAAGAATTTCAGCAGCCAGGGTTCGCCATTGGTGAATACCGGATTTTTTAAGAATTTATTCCAGATGGGCAGGGTGCGGCCCACCAGTTGGTAGCCACCGGGGGAATCCATACCGTAAATACACATGTACACACCGCCAATGCCTACAGTGCCTTCGGCGGTGTAGGTGCGTGCCGGGTTGTATTTGGAAGTGAGCAAGCGGTGGCGCGGGTCAACGGGTACGGCGCAGGGGGCGCCCAGGTAAACATCGCCCAGGCCCAATACCATGTAGCTGGTATCAAAAATAATTTGCTTCACTTGCGCGACTGAATCCAGCCCGTTAATGCGGCGCATAAATTCGGTGTTGCTGGGCAGCCAGGGGGCTGTGTCGCGCACCGATTGGCGATAGCGGGCGACGGCATCCAGGGTGGCGGAATCTTCAAACGCCATGGGCAGGTAGACAATACGGCTGGGCACTTTAATGTCGCGCGCATCGCCGAGGGTTTCTTCAATGGCTAACAGGCGGTTGATTAAATCCCGTTGATGAATCACACGGCTGTCGTAATTGATTTGCAGCGAGCGCACTCCGGGCGACAACTCAATCACACCATTAATGGGTGATGCTTTTAAGGCTTCCATTAGCGCGTGCACACGCAAACGCAAACTCAGCTCGAGAATATTGTCGCCGTACTCCAGCAAAATATATTTGTCACCGGCTTGGCGATAGCTCACCAGGGGGCGGCTGCCTTGCGGGGGCAGGGCAGCCACTATGCATTCAGAGATGGTATCCGGCGGCGCCACTATAGGTGTTGCGGGGAAGCTGGCCAGGGGGGCTAGGGCAGTTATGGCGGCATCCTGGGCTTTTTCCAAATTTAATGCGTCATCAAAACTCATGCGCACAAAGCGGATTTTATCGCCGGGTTTTACCTGGCCGACTTTCCACAATTCCGCTTTCACAATGGTGACCGGGCAGACAAAACCACCCAGGCTGGGGCCATCTTTGGTGAGGATTACCGGCATATCGCCGGTGAAATTAATGGAGCCAATAGCGTATTCGGTATCGTGAATATTGGAGGGGTGCAAACCGGCTTCGCCACCGTCGCTGCGCGTCCAGGTGGGTTTGGGGCCATTCAGGCGTATGCCCAGGCGATTGGAGTTGTAGTGCACCTCCCAGGGGGTGCTAAAAAACATCTCAATCGCTTCGGGTTTGAAAAAATCCGGTGCGCCGTGTGGGCCATAGAGCACACCAATTTCCCACTCATTGGGATAAGACGGAATTAATTCAACAGGAGCCGCTGCGGCTTGATAAACAGGCGCGGGAGTTGTGCAAGCGGCAATTGCAGGGTTGCTGATGGGCAGCATATCGGTAGCGCGCAAGGTGCGGCCGGCGTGGCCGCCAAATTGGCCCAGGGCAAAAGTAGAGCGGCTACCCAAATACACGGGCACATCAAAACCATTGCGCACTGCCAGGTAACCGCGGCAGCCTTGTTCGGCTTTGCCAATTTCCAACACTTGCCCGGCTTTAATAGCCACAGGTTGCCAAAAAGGAATTAATTCGCCATCAATTTTTGCCGGTGATTTTGCGCCTGTGAGTGCAATGGTTGCATCGCGATGGAATTTTAATTTGGGGCCGATAAGGGTGTATTCCAGGGCGGCAGCGCTTTCATGGTTGCCGACAATGCGGTTGGCTAAACGGAAAGCGTAATCATCCATGGGGCCAGATGGCGGTACGCCAATGCTCCACAAGCCTACGCGGCCGGGGTAATCCTGCACACTGGTGTAGGTGCCGGGTTGCAGGACTTCCACCACCGGTGCCTGGTAGTTGAAGCTGGCCAATTTGTTGGTGGCTACCTCGCCTTTGGCAAAAAAATCCGTGGCGATAATTTGCCGCAGATAATCCAGGTTGGTGGCTATGCCGGCAGCGCGGGTTTCATTTAACGCCGCGCTCATTTTGGCGATGGCATCGGCGCGGTCTTTGCCGTACACAATAATCTTGGCGATCATGGGGTCGTAGTAGGGCGATACTTCGGTGCCGGTTGAAACCCAGGTGTCGATACGCGCGGCATCAGAAAAATGCACGTCGGTTAATACGCCGGGCGATGGTTGGAAATCGCGCACCGGGTCTTCGGCGTAGAGGCGCACTTCAATGGCTGCACCCTTGGGGTTGACCTCAATATCCAATGCGGGCGGTGTGCCGGCGGCAGTTAAAATCATCCACTCCACAAGATCCACACCGGTGCAGGCCTCGGTAATGGGGTGTTCCACCTGTAGCCAGATCGGAAGAG
>CAMLRI010000278.1 GCA_946482385.1 uncultured Cellvibrio sp. | reverse complement strand
TTATTTTTCCAATTTAAAATAATCCATCATCTCTTGCAGTTGTATTGCCTGGTTGCTCATTTCTTCCGCTGTCGAATTCAATTCCTCTGCCGCCGCCGCATTCACCTGGGTGGTCTGGGCCATTTGATTGACTGCCGCTGTTATCTGTTCCAATCCGCGAGCCTGCTCACTGGAAGCGGCACTAATTTCTTGCACCAGATCCGCTGTTTTGCGGATTGAGGGCAGCATTTCGTTGAGCAGGATTCCAGCGCGCTCCGCCAGTTTCACACTGCTGTTGGCCATACCGCTAATATCCTGCGCGGCCTCCTGGCTGCGCTGCGCCAGTTTGCGCACCTCTGCTGCCACTACCGCAAAACCGCGCCCGTGTTCACCGGCGCGCCCAGCTTCAATGGCGGCATTCAAGGCGAGCAAATTAGTTTGGTAGGCTATGTCATCCACCAGGCTGATTTTTTCGGCGATATTGCGCATAGCCTGCACAGTTTCACGCACTGCATCGCCACCCTCGCCAGCGCTTTTGGCACTGCTAGTGGCTATGCCATCGGTGGCATGGGCGTTGTCGGAGTTTTGCGCTACCGCCGCGGAAATTTCTTCTACCGATGCGCTGGTTTCTTCCACCGTTGCCGCCTGCTGGGTTGCCGCTTGCGACAGGTTTTGCGAGGTGCTGGCAATCTGCTCGCTGGATTGCACCAGCTCCTCAGCGGAAGTGCGTATATTGTGAATAATCCCCACCAGGTTATCGCTCATATCGCGCATGGCGCCCAACAACTGGGCGATTTCATCTTTACCTTTCACCTCTATGGCAACGGCCAAATCCCCTTCCGCTAGACGCTGGGCGACCGCGCGGGCGGCCGCTACCGGGCGCAAGACCCAAAGGCGTATACACCAGCTGAGTATCAGGCCCACCAGCACAATACTGATCAGGCCAATGGTTATAGCAATACTGCGCATGCGGGTGACATCGGCCATCATCTCTGCGGTGGGCACCACCACCCGGAATGCCCAGGGCAAGGTTGCCTCACCCACATGCACCGGAACTGTCAGGGCATAGGCATCGGCTTGCAGATGCTCATCGTAAATATCCCGCGCCAGGCTTTTACCTTCGGCAATCGCAGCCAATAGCGCAGCATCCTTGTGTGCTTGGCCAACATTCTCTGGCCGCCCATCACCTACATAGATACCGCCGTTGGATAACAGGCTGGCATAGCCCACGCCATAAGGGCGCACCTGGCTGATCTGCTGCTGGTAATCCGCCAGGGCTATATCCATACCCACCACACCCAGGGTGCGGCCATCCTCAACCAGGGGCACAGCCACGCTGGTAATCAACACCTCTTTGCCACCTATGGGATACAAATAGGGTTCGATCAGAGTTTGCTTCTGGCTGTTGCGCGCCAGCATGTAGTAGTTGCCCGCCGGGCCGGGGTTGTCATAGTCCAGGATAGGTTCGAGCACCAGCTGCTGCCCGGTTCCACGGTTCCAGTAGGGGATGTAGCGGCCACTGGCGTCATGGCCGAGGGTATTGCGGAAATTGCTGTCGCGGCCATCAAAGGCATTGGGCTCCCACACAGTCCAAACCGCCAGGAACTCGGGGTTATCGATCAACACCTGGCGCAGCATGGCATCAGCTAAGCGGCGATCGGGGTTATTCTCGCGCAAGCCCATCAACGCCTGCCCCAGGATACTGGAGGCAAACATGGCGCGCTCCAGGCGCCCTTTCACCTCAAAGGCTTCATGCTGGGCTAATTCCTCGGCGTATTCCATGGCCAACTGCCGCTGCATGCGGCTGGCCTGCAGGTTGAGCACCCAGAGGGTGATCACATAACTGACACTGACCAGCAGGATAATCAGCATCATTTTGGCGTTGAGGCTATTGAGTTTCACAGCAGCTCCTTATGGGGTATCCAGGCATAAATACCTAGAGCATAGCTGCAAATCCCACAACCGCAGCGCAGCTAATAGCTGCGCTCAAGCGGGCGAACTATAGCGAAAGGATTTTTTTAACGAAGGGAATAGTGAGCTTGCGCTGCTCGGCAAGCGAGGCCTGATCCAGGCGCTGCAACTGCCAGAAGAGTTCATTGGTATCCCGCGGCAAGCGCTGGATAATAAATTGCGCCACTTCGTCGCTCAGCTCCAGGCCCCGGGCACGGGCGCGCAACTGCAAGGCCTGCTGCTTGTCGCTATCGTCCAACCCCAGCACCTGGTAAGTCACACCCCAGTGCAGGCGGGAACGCAAATCCGGCAGTGCCACCGGTAGCTCCTGGGGGCCAAACTCAGCAGCGACCAGGAGTTTTTTACCGGCATCGCGCAGGGCGTTGTACAAATGGAACAAGGCCTGCTCCCAATCCGGCCGCCCCGCCACCGAGGCCAGGCAATCCAGGCATACCAAATCCAGGGATTCCAGGCCGGCAAACAATTCCGCTGGGGCGTAGCCCACCATATCGCGCAGCGGCAAGTATTGGATCGATTGCCCCAGGGTTTGGGCGTGGTGACAAGTGGCTTGCAGTAAATGGGTTAAGCCCGCGCCCGGGGCACCCCATAAATAGACAAAGGCTTCCCCCCTGCCCTCAACCTGGCGGCGCAGGCCATCCACTACCTGGGCATTGCCATCACTGGGGGATGGCAAATAAAAATTATCGAAAGTAGCGTCATCATTCAGGGTGACGCCAAGGGATAACTGTTGCGACAAACTCACCACCGGGCTCCTACTTCAGCCATAGGTACTGCAAGGGGTTGGCCTGGCTACCTGGCGCCGGCTCGGCAGCGGCCGCTGGCATAGCGGGCAGGCCAGCCAACTGCCCATCAAGTTGGGCAGCCAGGGCCGCCTCATCGGCCTCGGTGGGCAGCGCAGGAGCCGCCTCTGCAACAGGCGCAGGTGCCATGCGGTTCAACTGCTCCGCCAGGGCTAGGGGGTCGCGCGGCTGCATGCGCTTGGCCAATGCCAGGGTGGTGACCAACAATTTGACGTCACCCTCCACCTCCAGGGCAAAGAGTGCGCCCTGGGCATCCACCTGCTCCAGGCTCATCTTTTTGATCATGGCCAGTTTGGCCAAGTAAGACTGCGCCTGTTTAAACGCACCAAAATCCGCAATGCCATCCAGGCGCAAACTCAAACGCTGCGGCCCCTGGCCGGAGGACACTATGGCGTACTCGCTGCCAAATTTATCCGCCAGGTTATCCATCATCTGGCCTAACAGCGGGGCCAACTCCGGTGTTTCACCGCTGTAGGCCTGGTGCTCTACAGCCTCGGGCAAATCGCCCTGCAACAACTGCCAATCACCCAACCAGGGGCCCAGAGGGAGCGCGGGTTCAGCAAGTGGCAGGGCATCTGGCACTGGCTCAACTACCGGCTCTGGCGCAGGCGCTGGCAAGCTAAGTTCATCGGCAATGGGCAGAGGTTCGTCCGCACTGGGCAAGGTGTAATTGGCGGGGGGGATAGGCCCCAGGCTGCTGGGGGTAATGCGAGCCACCAGCACAGCGTCAGCCTTGTAACGCCGGGATGCCTGGGCAATAGCGGGCAAATCGAAATTCCACACATCCTCCGCCGATAACAGCAGCTGGTCGTCCATGTCCAGCTTCGGCATCACCAGGGGCAGGCCGCGGTAGGCCGCGCGGGATTGCAGTGCGGCCAGGCTTTCCGGGGAAGTATCAAAACCATAACCGGCCTCGGTTTTCACCACCAGCCACACCAGCACCTGGGGGCGCTGGGCCGGCCACAGGGGCAGCTGTGCCTCGCGCAGCAATTGCTCTATGGCCTGGGGGGCGTAATCCAGCTGCAGCTCCATGGCCGGCAGGCGCTGTTCGCCCTCGGTAATAAAGTGGCCGCCGGCACCATAGCTAAAGCCAAACAGATACTGCTGGGCATTGGCGATGGCCTCTTGCGCCAGGGGATGGCTGGCGGCATCGGGGCGCCCGGAAACCCGCACCAACACTTCACCCAGGGTGGCGCGGGCCGCGCGGTTGCGCTCCCCTTCCGACTGATTTTTAACCAGCGCAGTGGCTTTGTAGATATTCAGTGTTTTACCCGCCCAACTGGGAACCGCGACCAACAACAGCCCAGCCACCAGCACAAGGCTGCGCCACAAACGGCTTAACAACAGGTTTTTTACTTGCATA
>CAMLRI010000277.1 GCA_946482385.1 uncultured Cellvibrio sp. | reverse complement strand
CCCTCAGCGATTTCACCGCCCGCATCATCCCCTACCACCCGGATGCGCAGGTGCCGATAGAAGCAGGAATGGTGGTGTGGGGGAATTAGGGAACACCCGATTAGCGCCAGGCACAGCCTTTGGCCAACACATAATGGTTCAACACATAGCGCCAAGGAATCACCAGGGGCGTCAATACAACCCCCATCGCACAGGCAAATGCCACGCCCTGAGCATATTCATCCAGCCCCTGGCTCACATACAGTGGCAGCGCAAATACCAGCAGCCAAAATGCCTTCCACACAAACTCCAAAAACAGGATGGGCAGCATTTTTAGTGGGTAGCGAATACCCAACAGCGCCATTAACAAAAAGCCAATCAATATTGAATTAATCACCGTATGCGGGCCAGGCGGATTTCCCGCAGCAACAACAACTCCAGGAACAACCGTAAAACCCAGGCCAACAGCAATAAGCAAGTACATCGCCCTTAACAAATACAACTGAACCTTACCAACCTCTTCCATAGCTTCCCTCTGGTATTAATTGTTAATCAATCCAACAAAACACTACTCAATTTCACATTCAACATAGATTCCCGCACTTATTTACACCCCACCGCTTGTACCGAATAGACACAACCGACTGTTTTTGATGGGCCATCCAGCCTTAGCCGGAGCCTCTCATGCAGCAAAATCAAATTTTTACATTTAGAAAAAAACCACCCCAAAATCCAATGGGGAAACTCGAACCCTGTCGCCTTCCATGTGCAAGTTATGCAGGCCAGGTCGATTTTTTGTAATGCCTAGCTTATCTGCCTGCAAAACAACATTGCCTTGAGAGAGGTTAACCAAAACAAGCACTCGATAGCCTTCGAAGGTTTTGTAAAATGCGATTAATTCCTCATGGCCAAGATCAATATATTCCATTTCACCTTTTCTTAAGGCTGGGTGTTTTCCCCGCAATGCTATAAGTTCTTTATAGCTATCAAACAACGGCGCATTACGGCGAGACCAATCAAGCTGAATGGGCGAATAGGACGACTCAATGCCATTCCAATTCCTATCACCAAACTCCTCACCCATGATTATTGAGGGAACACCTTCCATTGTTAAATTCAGCGCAACAGCGACCCGGTGATATTGCACAGGAAGTGAGGAGTACCACCGCTGCTGCTCCTTTTCTTCCAACCATTGCAGCCGCCGGCTGCCGCGCGGGAAGCTGTATTTTAGTGATTCCTGGTATTGCCTAAACGCTGCAGCCCCCATGTTTCCTTTGGCAATTTTTTCTGCAGCAATACGGACACTTCCGTCTGAACTTAAGTAAGGGCCATGCAAGGAATGATATTCGTTGACAGAGTGCGACAGCAGCACAATGTCATCATTAATACTAACCAAGCGGTCAGACAAACGCTTTATGAGCTCTTCCGATGCCATATCCGCATCATCAACACGAAAACCATCCAGGCCCAGGTGCTTCAACCAATACTCATACACAGATATAACGTAATCAGACGCATACTTATTATCAAAATCAAAACCCGCAAAGTAACGCCGATTGGGTATCTCGTAGATAACTTCGCCCCGGCTATTTTGCTGGAACCAATCTGGATGCTCTGTCACTAAAGCGTTATCAATGCTGGAACGGTTTACCGGAATATCCAACAAAACCCTAAAACCTTTGTTTTTTGCCGCCGCAATCAAATGCTTTAAATCCTGCTCGGTTCCCAGTGATTTATCGATCGCATAAAAATCCTTTATCGCGTAAATATCCCCTGGAGTTTTAGGTTGGTTTTTCTTTCCCACCTCAAAAATCGGCATCAATACCAGCGCATTCACACCAAGCTCAGCCAAATAACCTAATTTTTCCTCGACACCTTTAAACCCATTACCACTAAATGAACGCACCTCGACATGGTATAAAACCGCGTCATCCAACCACTGCGGCAATGGGTAAGCGGAAGAATTCTGATACAAGGGTGAAGGCTGTTTTTTAGATACACGTGCATCGGTAAAGCTTAAGGAACCATCGTAGCCGATTGAAAAGCTTGAGTTATTTTGCAGATCTTCTGTAATCGCAAGATTACTTGGGTCGGGAATCCACAGTTCATTGTCAATCACCAGCTTGTAAGCATGCCTTCCCGGCGGAAGCTCAACACCCACCTGCCAAACACCATCACTATTCTTGGCAAAATAGTTTCTATCGGAATTCCAACTGTTAAATATCCCGGCCAATGCAACAACATTTACGGGCTTATCTGCGCAATACGAAAAAATGACTTTACCCTTATCTATGTACGGCCCCTTCATGCACTTCTCACTCATAGAAATTTGACTTTTATTTACCTCTAGCTGCTCCTTAAGGTCAGCCACTTTGGACGGCCCACCTTGCGACACCTGAACGCTCGCAACAATCGCAACCGCCGAAATAGCCACAACAGTTAAAACTGAAAATTTTTTAGACTTAATCATTGACACTTAATTTCACTCTGAATTTTTACGGATTCACAACGCTTTGTTAATAAGCTGCCACAATGCAGGCAGGCGAATGGCACTAATGCGGGGGAAAGGTCAAGCTCAACCACACCCATAAAAACCACTAAACCTCAACATCAATTTCCGCCTGCATATAGGTTACCGATTGCCCCCGCAGCAGAACACGGTCGCCAGCCAGTTCGCAGCCGACCTCTCCACCTCGGCGCGAACATTGTAGCGCTGCCATTTTGGTGAGATTGAGCTTGGCACCCCAATAAGGGGCCAGTTCGCAATGCGCTGAGCCTGTTACAGGATCTTCGGGGATGCCTAATTTCGGCGCAAAAAATCGGCTGACAAAATCGGCGGTTAACCCAGGCGCGGTAACCACAACACCGCGAAGACCCAGCTCCGCCAACAGCGCCATATTGGGGCGCAACGCCCTGACCTCGGCTTCGCTGGCAAACACCGCCACATAATCGTCGGCGGCCAGGGTTTCCAGTGGCTTTTTACCTAAAGCGTTAGCCAGCAACTCGGGTGTTGGGCAGGCAACCGGAGGCCTGGCGGGAAAATTCATTTCCAGCCCATCGGCATGCTGCCTAACCGTTAGCAGGCCGCTTTTGGTGTGAAATGAAATAGCGCCTGCCTTATAGCCTTCATGCACAAAAAGAACATGGGCCGTTGCCAGCGTGGCATGCCCACATAAATCCACTTCTGCGGTGGGGGTAAACCAGCGCAATGCATAGCCATGATCAAGGGGAACGTAAAAAGCCGTTTCGGAAAGATTATTTTCCTCGGCGATAGCTTGAAGGGTTTGGTCTGGCAGCCAGGATGGCAGAGGAACTACCGCCGCCGGGTTGCCGCCGAATACCTTGGCGGAGAAGGCATCGACCTGATATAGCTTTAGCTTCATAGATAAACCTTCCATTGCAAACCTGAGGTCGATTGTTAAGCTTTGCTTTTAGTGATGATTTAGAGCTTGTTTTACAAACTCATAGTCATAAGTTGTTATTTCATAAGGATTGCTATCTGGGTCTTTGAAATACACAGACCAAGACACCTCATGATTGTTATGGTTAACCAGTAGCCCTTCTTTTCTTAAGTGCGTATACCATGCCAGGTATTCCTGGCCTGATACTGAAAATGCAACCACTGTACGCTGATTGCTTTCGGATTCAAACAATGCAAGATGAATGCTGCCTTCGCTATTTGTTATTGTTAAAGGGCCTCCGCCCTTAGCCCAAAACTCTAAGTTTTTCTCACGATACAGGCCAAGGACTTGCTTGTACCATTGCTCCGATAATTCGCGGTTAGAAACGTGAATATGAACATGGTCTATAGATTGCAGTTTTGGTGTCATATTTTCCTTCTTCGTGATTCCTTTTTAGCTTAACGTCGCAAACAGCGATTTAGGGCACACCAGTGAGCGAAGCAAGCGTTTTGAACCAGATGCCATGCGAAATCACCCGCCGAAGCGTCACGCAAAGCGAACTTGAAAAGCATTTAGTCCCCAATCGAGCAGGATTACTTTATTAGAACATTTTAGATTTACGATATAGCCATAAAAACAATAGCGACAATAAGTACAGCGGCAATAAAAAAATGGCAACTAAAATAACCATATTCATTCCACCCATACGATTAGAAATTAACACACCATTTTGTTCCACACC
>CAMLRI010000276.1 GCA_946482385.1 uncultured Cellvibrio sp. | reverse complement strand
CTTATGTTCGGGGCAGGATTGAATTGATGGGCGATGATAACACCATCACCATTGGTGAGCGCACAACCATGGGTGGCGGCCTGCTGATGGCACACCATGGTACTAACTTGTCGATCGGTAAGGATTGCCTTATATCAGGTGGTATTGACATGCGCACCTCGGATAGCCATTCGATATTGGATGAGACGGGTAAAAGAATTAATCCAGACAAAGATATATTTGTCGATGATAGAGTCTGGTTCGGTAAAGATGTTACCGTGTTAAAAGGCAGCAAAATTGGCAAGGATGTGGTAATTGGCGCACTTTCTTTAGTGTCAAAATCTATTCCAGACAATACGGTTGCAGCAGGTATACCCGCGCGGGTAATTAAAGAAAAGACTAGTTGGCGCCCGTAAATCGTTTAGTAATAGGGAATGAACTCTGTGTTTTCATTAATTCGCACATACACCTAATGCCAGAATTTATCGAATACGAAACAAGCAAGCCTTTATTGGCAGCTGGCGATCAGCTTAGCTTTCATTATTGTGTTTTCCGTAGTGACCAATACAGCGATACGTTATTTGCTGATTACCGCATCAATTTCCCTGAATCATTAAAAAATGCGGTGGTGAAACGGCGGGCGGAATTTTTAGCGGGGCGCTATTGCGCCGCACGAGCCTTGCAGCGGCTGGGTATTACGAATTTTACAATTGATATTGGCCAGCATCGCAACCCGGTGTGGCCGGCGGGGCTGTGTGGGTCTATTAGTCACAGCCACGGCTGTGCCCTGGCGGTAGTTGACCCTAGGCCGCAGACTTTAGGCCTGGGGATAGATATAGAAGAAATTATTGCCTTGGAAACAGTTGAGCGGGTGCAATCCCAAATTCTTTATGGCGAAGAGTTGGGCTTATTAACGAATACCAACAAAGCCCTGCTATTCACCTTGGCGTTTTCAGCAAAAGAAAGTTTTTTTAAAGCCGCTTACCCCAGGGTACAAAAATATTTTGATTTTGATGCAGTTGCCATTGTCGATGTGGATCTGAATGGCAAGACAATCACTCTGAAAATCCTTGCAAATCTCTGCCTGGAATTGCCTCCTGGTAAGCTAATTGTTGGCCGATTCGATTATCTGTCGCCCACGCAAATAATCACTCTTGTCGCTATTGCCTGATTCCGGGTAAGTTAGGCTAACTCCAGCCATTAATTGACCTTTTGGCAAAGGTCGACGATTTATCCACCACAAACCTCAAGGTCGAGCAATGATCAGCATCTATCAACTTAAACCCGCTTTCCAATCACTCTTGCGTCCGCTGGTGCAGCGCTTGGCGGCGGTGGGCGTTACCGCCAACAGTGTGACGCTCTTGGCGATGGTTATTTCCATCGCAGTGGGGGCCTTGCTGTTTTGGCTTGGTGCTCACCAGCCGCTGTGGTTTTTGCTCCTGCCGCTGTGGATGTTGTTGCGCATGGCGTTTAACGCGGTGGACGGCATGCTGGCGCGGGAGCATGGCCAGCAATCGCCCCTGGGGGCGTTTTTAAATGAATTATCCGATGTGGTGAGCGATGCGGCACTCTATTTACCCTTTTGTTGGATTGCGCCTTTTTCACCCCTGGCGATTTTTGCAGTGATCTGGTGTGCGGCCTTATCGGAAATGACCGGTGCCCTGGGGCCTATGGTGGGCGCGCGGCGCCAGTATCAGGGGCCTATGGGCAAGAGCGATCGCGCTTTGGTGTTTGGTGCCCTGGGTTTGTGGTTGGGGGCCTTGGGCAGTTTGCCGCTGTGGCTGGCCTGGCTGCCATGGATTTTGTGCGCTCTGATGCTGTGCAATATTGGCGCTCGTGTAAAATCGGCGCTGGCCGAAATTTCAGCGGCCTGAATATTTTTATTAATCCAATTCGTTTCATTCGTCGATCGACATAACAACACAAGGAACTTCCCATGCCCCTGGGTGAATGGATTGGCCGCAGCCTGTGCGGCTTTACACGTTTGATGACCGGCGCCAAACCCATTTGGCGCGCGCCCCTGCAACCGGATCGCCAGCGGATTTTTTTTGCCAACCACCGCAGCCACGGCGATTTTATGACCCTCTGGGCATCCTTGCCCCTGGCACTGCGGCGCAACACCCGCCCGGTAGCGGGTGCCGATTATTGGGATACCACCGCGGTGCGCCGCTATTTGAGCGAGCAGGTATTCCACAGTGTATTGATTCCCCGCAAACCTTCGCGCAGCCAACCCAACCCGGTGGAGCTGATGGGCGCTGCCCTTAGCCAGGGCCACTCGCTGATTTTTTTCCCCGAAGGCACGCGCAACCTCGATGAGGAATTGTTGCCGTTTAAAAGTGGCCTCTACCATATTGCGCGGGCTTTTCCCGAGGTGGATTTGGTGCCCGTGTGGATTGAAAACCTGGGGCGGGTAATGCCCAAGGGCGCTTTTATTCCGGTGCCCCTGTTGTGCAGCCTCACCTTTGGCGAGGCGATTCATTTAAGCGATGATGAAGAGCGCCAGGTATTTTTGGATCGCTGTCGCCATGCACTTTTAGCCTTATCACCGGAGGCGCGCCCATGAACCTGGATACGCAAACCCTGAACGGCAGTTTGACGGCCATTTTTGCCGGTTTATTGGTGGTGCTAATGTTGGCCTCCAGCCTGGGTTGGCTGTTGGCGCGCCGTGCCAAGAGTGAATCGGCGCGGGCACTGGTGGATAACCTCAATGCCCGCACCAATGCCTGGTGGGTGATGATCGCCGCCATAGGCTTGGCCATTTACCTGGGCGAGCTGGCGATGATTTTGCTGTTTGCGTTTGTCTCCTTCCAAAGCCTGCGCGAATTTGTATCCCTCACTCACACCCGCCGTGGCGATCACCGCGCGCTCTTGTGGAGTTTTTTTGTGTTGCTGCCGCTGCAATATTATTTGGTGGCGGAAAAATGGTACGGCTTATTTTCCATTTTGATTCCGGTGTACGGTTTTTTATTACTGCCTATCTCATCCTCTTTGGGCAGCGATACCACCCGCTTTTTGGAGCGCACGGCAAAAGTGCAATGGGGGCTGATGATCTGCGTGTATTGCATCTCCCACATTCCGGCGTTGTTGATGCTGGATATTCCCGGCTTTGCCGGCAAGAGTGTATTGCTGCTGGTGTTTTTAGTGTTGGTGGTGCAAGCCAGCGATGTGTTCCAGTATGTGTGGGGCAAGTTGCTCGGCAAACACAAACTCTCGCCGGCCATTTCCCCTTCCAAAACCTGGGAGGGTTTATTGGGCGGTTGGGTGTCGTCAGTGGCCCTGGGCGCCTCGCTGTTTTGGATAACCCCATTCACCCTGTGGCAGGCGGCGTTGATTGCCCTGGTGATTAATGTGCTCGGCTTTTTTGGCGGCTATGTGCTCTCGGCCATTAAGCGCGACCGCGGCGTTAAGGATTGGGGCTCCATCATCGAAGGCCATGGCGGCATGCTCGACCGGGTGGATTCACTGAGTTTTGCTGCGCCGGTGTTTTTCCATATTGTCCGCTATTGGTGGACTTAGATTTTTTGCCGGCTGTTAAAAAACAAAGCCTCGGCAAGGGATTTTACCGGGGCTTTGTTTTTTTGATTTAGGCGCTACTTTTGGTACGGTCGCCTTGCTATTAAGTCAGACATATTGCGTGAGGAGGGTTACCTTAGGTAACTTCTTACAGTTTTAAATTAAATACATTGTAAAAAGCAGCAACAGCAGTATTATCTGCTGACTGGCGAACCCCCAGCGCCAGAGAGACATAATAAATACAACGCAAGGCATCTGCACATCACGCATGGCTTTTCCCTAATAAGGTCTGCGATAAAAATCCTCGGTAAAAACATAATTCTAAACGTGTTATCCCTCGGTCATCCGCTTGCTGTCTGAATTTCGCAGCTAAACGGGCATTTCAATAAATATTGCCGCTATTTTTTTGTTCGCGCCAGGCGCGGGCAGGGTATTGGCTTGGCTATTGAAATTCACCAGACCAGGGCTGCGAAAACCGGATAGTCACAATAACAACTGACTACAAAGGTAATCGCGAATGAAATCATCTAAACACATGACATCAGTACTGGGCAGAAGTTTTCTGCTCGGCGCCGCCAGCTGCCTGGCTCTCGCCGTGCAAGCGCAAACCCTGGGTTCCAATTTGTCCATCACTGGCCCCAGCG
>CAMLRI010000275.1 GCA_946482385.1 uncultured Cellvibrio sp. | reverse complement strand
CACTGACCATTTGCCTTTCAGGTCTTCCTGGGTGAGGTGTACAAATTTACCCTGGTGATAAGCCTGGGCGCTAAAAGGTTTAATTTCGGAATTGATAGTTGCCATGAAAAAACTCCTGGGGTCTGTAGTGAATGTCGCAAGGGAAAAGGTTTCGACGGGGCACAGACTAGGGCGTTGCCCCCAACAGGGCTAATTGAATGAGGCCATGGCTTTCATATTAAAAATTTATAAAAGAATTTTTATTAAGCGTTTAAAACATGGATGATAAAAATCCTTTATGCCGGCCATTAATTATTGGCTTATATCAACTAGGCTTAGGGTGTGGTAAAGCCAACACACCCCGGAGGTGAGCAAGATGAGCAAGTCCCACGACAAGCAACGCAAAGAAAGCAAGAAACCCGCAACCCGCACCGCCAAGGAAAAACACCAGGCTAAAAAAGCCAAACAGTCCGAGCAAATTCACCGCGAGTTTTAACTAACTGCTGCACAAGCCAAGGGCGCACACAGCGCCCTTTTGTTTTATGGGGCCAGGTTTTTGGCAAAGGCACCCAGTTGTTACCGGCAGAATGATGCCGCCGGTAATTGCACAAAGATTATGGAAATTACCGCGCAATCAACACGGCTAACGTCGAGAAATGTAAAAAGGGTTGCCGCTCTGTGGCCCGCCACTTAGGCTCCCCGGCAACCCGTTGTTTTTTTGCAATTACCATTCACCAATCCCCGCAGGCTTTTTATGTAGTGCCGCGCGGGCAACCACGGATATGTTCATGCAGTTATCCCTTAATACCCTGTCGCGCGGGCAGCGCTGGCTGCTCGGCCTGGCGCTGGTTGCGCTGGTTTTTGGCATTTGGTTTTTTGGCCTGCGCGAACCCCAGGCCAAGCAGGTGCCGCCGCGCAACCCCTGGGAAGGGCCGGTGCCTGTCACCAGCGTTAGCGCCATCAAGCAGGATTTAAGCCTGCGCCTGAAAGCCCTGGGCACAGTGACCCCGCTCAATACCGCCCTGGTGCGCAGCCGGGTGGATGGCCCCTTGGTACAGCTGGCCTTCCGCGAGGGGCAGCAGGTAAAGGCGGGCGACCTGCTGGCGGTGGTTGACCCCAAACCCTATGAAGTGGGCCTGGCCCAGGCCGAGGGCACGGTGCAGCAAACCGCCGCCCAGCTGCGCAGCGCCGAAGAGGATTTGCGCCTGTACGAGCGACTGTTGCAGCAAAACTCCATTGCCAAGCAGCAATACGATAAACAGCTGGCCCTGGTAGACCAGTTGCGCGGCACCCTGAAAACCCACCAGGCGCAACGGGAAGATGCGCGTCTGCAATTGTCCTACACCCGCATTACGGCGCCCATTGGCGGCCGCACCGGCCTGCGCAAGGTGGACCTGGGCAACCTGGTCAACGCCGGCGATAGCGAGGGCCTGGTCAGCATCACCCAAACCCAGCCGATTACCGTGGTGTTTAGCCTGCCCGAGCACCAGTTGCTGGCAGTGCGCCAGGCCTTTGCCCGCGCCCAAGCCAGCAACCAGCCCCTGGTGGTGGAAGCCTGGGATCGCAGCGAGCAGCAGCTGCTCGCCAGCGGCCAGCTCACCACCCTCGACAACCAAATCGACACCACCACCGGCACCCTGCGCCTGAAAGCGGAATTCGCCAACCAGGACGACCAGCTATTCCCCAACCAGTTCGTGAATGTGCGCCTGCAACTGCAAGCCCTGGCAGATGCCCTGACAGTGCCGGTGGACGCGGTGCAGTACGGCTCCAAGGGCAACTATGCCTATGTGATAGAAGATGGCCGCGCCAAGCTGCGCCTGCTCAAGCTCGGCCCCCAGGAGGGCGACCGGGTGGCGATTCTGGAGGGTTTGGCCGAGGGCGAGCAGCTGGTGCTGGAAGGCTTGGATCGCCTGCACGACGGTAAAAAAGTGCGCTTATTGGATACGCCATGAGCCTGTCGCGCCCCTTTATTTTGCGCCCGGTGGCCACTTCGCTGCTGATGCTGGCGCTGCTGCTGGTGGGCATGCTCGGCTATCGCCTGCTGCCGGTGGCCGCCTTGCCCCAGGTGGATTACCCAATTATCCAGGTATTTACCTTTAACCCCGGCGCCAGCCCCGATGTAATGGCGCGCACCGTGACCGCACCCCTGGAGCGCAGCCTGGGGCAGATCCCCGGCTTAAAACAGATGTCGTCCACCAGTTCCACCGGCGCCTCTATCATCACCCTGCAATTTGCCCTGGAAATAGACCTGGGCGTGGCCGAACAGGAAGTGCAGGCGGCGCTTAACACCGCCAGCCGGCTGCTGCCCGGCGACCTGCCGGCACCGCCCATCTACCGCAAGGTCAACCCCGCCGATTCGCCCATCATCACCCTGGCGGTTACCTCCACCAGTCTGCCCCTACCCGAGGTGTACGACCTGGTGAATACCCGCATGGCGCAAAAACTGGCGCAGTTGCCGGGGGTGGGTATGGTGACCCTGGCCGGCGGCCAGCGCCCGGCGATCCGCATCCAGGTAAACCCCCAGGCACTGGCCAACACCGGCCTGGGCCTGGAGCAGGTGCGCGACCGGCTGGTGGCCGCCAACACCAACCAGCCCAAGGGCAGTTTTGACGGCGACTACCGCTCCACCATGCTCGACGCCAACGACCAGCTGCGCAGCCCGGCGGAGTACCGCGAGCTGATCCTCAGCTGGCGCGATGGCGCCCCCCTGCGCCTGGGCGATGTGGCCAAGGTGGAAAACGGCGCCGAAGACCGCTTCCTCGCCGCCTGGGCCAATGAGCTGCCGGCGGTGCTGATCAATATCCAGCGCCAACCGGGCGCCAATGTGATTGAAGTGGCCAACAACATAGAGGCGCTGCTGCCGCGCCTGACCGCCACCATGCCCGCCGCTACCCAGGTGGCGGTGCTGAGCGACCGCACCCACAGCATCCGCGCCTCCATCCGCGATGTGCAAAAAGAACTGATTTTCGCCATCTGCCTGGTGGTGGCCGTCACCCTGGTGTTTTTGCGCTCCCTGCCCGCCACCATCATCCCCAGCCTGGCGGTGCCCCTATCGCTGGTGGGCACCTTTGCGGTGATGTATTTCCTCGATTTTTCCATCAACAACCTCACCCTGATGGCGCTCACCATAGCCACCGGCTTTGTGGTGGACGACGCCATAGTGATGCTGGAAAACATCGCCCGCCACCGCGAGCAGGGCGAACCGCCGCTGCAGGCCGCACTTAAGGGCGCGGGCGAAATCGGCTTTACCCTGGTGTCGCTGACCATATCGCTGATTGCGGTGTTGATCCCCCTGCTGTTTATGGGCGATTTGGTCGGCCGGCTGTTCCAGGAATTTGCCATCACCCTGGCGGTGGCCATTGGCATCTCCCTGCTGGTATCCCTCACCCTCACCCCCATGATGTGCGCGCGCATGCTCAAACAGGCGCCACAACACAGCGATGCCCAGCCCGACCTGATGGACAGGGTGATCCGCCGCTACGGCCAGCTGCTGGACCGGGTGCTGCAACACCAAACCGCCGCCATGGCGGTGATGCTGGGCACCATCGCCCTTACCGCCGGCCTCTACCTGCTGGTGCCCAAGGGCTTTTTCCCGGTGCAGGATAGCGGCGCCATCCAGGCCATTACCGAGGCGCCCCAGGATATTTCCTTCAGCGCCATGAGCGAAAAACAGCAGCAGCTGGCACAGCTGATTTTGCAGGACCCGGATGTCACCGGCCTGTCGTCGTTTATCGGGGTGGATGGCAGCAATATCACCCTCAACTCCGGCCGCTTGCTGATTAACCTCAAGCCCCACGGCGAGCGCGACAGCCATGCCAGCGAGGTGATCCGCCGCCTGCAAAGCCGGCTGGGCGAGGTGGCGGGCATTAGCGCCTGGTTCCAACCGGTACAGGAGCTGAGTATTGAAGACAGGGTGAGCCGCACCCAGTACCAGTTCACCCTGAGCGCGCCGGAGCTGGCGCTGCTCGACCAGTGGGTGCCGCAGTTGCTGGAGCGCCTGCGCCAGCAACCGGCCCTGGCCGATGTGGCCGCCGACCTGCAAACCCGCGGCCTGCAAGCCTATGTGGATATAGACCGCGACGCCGCCGCGCGCCTGGGCGTGAGCGTCAGCAGTATCGCCAACGCCCTGCAGAGCGCCTACGCCCAGCGCCAGGTGGCCACCCTGTTTA
>CAMLRI010000274.1 GCA_946482385.1 uncultured Cellvibrio sp. | reverse complement strand
TTAAATAGTAGGGATTGACCGTGTCGCAACTTGATCAATTTATAACCCGCCTGGAACAGCTGATTGAACGTGTAGAAGCTGTTTTACCCGCCAAATCCCCAGCTCCTGACTGGGATGCCAACGCCTTCCGTTGGCGCAGCCAAGCCAATGGCAGCGGCTATTTGCAAGTCGTGCGCCAGCCCCACAAGGTGGCGCTGGAGGCATTGAAAAACATCGATAGCCAAAAGCAGGCGATACTGCGCAATACCAGCCAATTTATGGCGGGGCGCCCGGCCAACAATGTACTGCTGACGGGTGCGCGGGGAACGGGCAAATCCACCCTGATTAAAGCCGCCTGGAGCGCATTTGCCGATCAGGGGCTGAAAATCATCGAGGTCGATAAAACTGACTTGCTGCATCTGGCCGACATAGTCGACCTGGTTGGCGAGCGCCCCGAAAAATTTATTATCTTTTGCGATGATTTGTCGTTTGAGGAAGGGGAAATCAGTTATAAAGCACTGAAGTCCGTACTCGATGGCTCAATTGCGGCACCTACGGCCAACATGCTGTTTTACGCAACCAGTAACCGCCGTCACCTAATTCCGCAGAAAATGCGCGAAAACCTGGATGTGAGCTACGAAGATGGCGAAGTGCGCCCCAACGATAGCATCGAGGAAAAGGTGTCCCTATCGGAGCGCTTTGGCCTTTGGTTAAGCTTTTACCCCTTTTCCCAAGATGACTACATAGCCGCAGCCCACTACTGGGTAACCCACCTGGGCGGCACCTGGAACGCACAAACCGAAACCGCCGCCCTGTTGTGGCACCGCACCCGCGGCGCCCGCTCTGGCCGGGTTGCCTGGCAATTTGCGCGGGATTTTGTCGGCCGTAGTTGATCTACCGCAGGGGGTTGCACGTTTATTGCTGACATTCGCTGACAGTAATCAAAGTTAGGCTGCTGTCATTTGCTTACCGACCAGGAGTGCATAATGCAAACAGGATCCATACAGCGCAAAACAATTGATGCAACCACCCTTGCAGCTTCGCCCCCCCAGCGCCTATTCAGCCGCGACACGCTGTTTTCCCGCACACCCAATTTGCGCGATGGCGATGAAGCCAGTTTGCGTCGCCAGTTGCGCCACTACTTTCTGGATACATTTAACACCTACGAATCGCTGTTTGACTGCTTGGCCAATGAGCAGGCGTTTTACACCAAGCCGATTAACCTGCGCCATCCGCTGATTTTTTATTACGGCCACACAGCCACTTTTTTTGTGAATAAATTGTTGCTGGTGCGCCTGATCAGCCAGCGAATCAACCAGCGTTTTGAATCCATGTTTGCCGTAGGTGTGGATGAGATGAGCTGGGATGACCTTAACGATGCCCATTACCAATGGCCCACTCCAGCGGAAGTGAAAGCCTATCGCGACCAGGTGCGTGCACTGGTATTGGATTTAATTGATAACGCCCCCTTGTCGTTGCCAGTGGATTGGCACAATCCCTGGTGGGCCATCATCATGGGCATTGAGCATGAGCGCATTCATTTGGAAACTTCCTCTGTATTAATTCGCCAGCATAAATTGGCATTTGTAAAAAGCTCACCCAAGTGGCAACCCAATAGCTTAACCGGTGTGGCGCCACTAAATAGGCTCATTAGTGTCGGCGCAGGCCGGGTGCGCTTGGCAAAAGATAAGTCAGATCCCTTTTATGGTTGGGATAACGAATATGGTCTACATGAAGCCGATGTGCCCGCATTCGAAGCGGCTCAATTTTTGGTGAGCAATCAGGAATTTTTGCAATTTGTCGAGGCGGGCGGCTATTTGAATTCCCACAATTGGGAAGAGGAGGGCAGGGGTTGGCTCACCTATACCAAAGCGCAACATCCCACTTTTTGGCTAAAAAAAACCAATGGTTGGTATTTACGCCTGATGACCGACGAAGTGCCCATGCCTTGGGATTGGCCGGTGGAAGTGAATTACCACGAGGCCAAAGCCTTCTGCAATTGGAAAAAATCGGAAAGTGGCCTTTCGGTGCGCTTGCCTACGGAAGATGAGTGGTGTCGTCTATACGATATTGCCGGTTTGCAAGACTTGGATGAGCATCCTGCCAGCGCCAATATTCACTTGGATCATGGCGCTTCTTCCTGCCCGGTCAATCAGTTTGCCCAGGGCGATTTTTTTGATGTGGTCGGCAATGTATGGCAATGGACGGAAACCCCCATCTACCCTTTTGCGGGCTTTGAGGTTCACCCCATTTATGATGACTTTACTACCCCCACGTTTGACCAGCGCCACAATTTAATAAAAGGTGGCTCCTGGATTTCCTGCGGCAATGAAAGCTTGCGTGCATCGCGCTACGCGTTTCGCCGACATTTTTTCCAACACGCGGGCTTCCGCTATGTTGTTTCCGAAGAGATAAAACCTGTGCCCAGTTCCCATTACGAAACCGACAAGTTAATGTCGGAATACGCTGAATTCCATTACGGCGATGAATATTTTGGTGTGCCTAACTTTTCCAAAGCTTTGGTCGATTTGGCCCTGGGTTACCTGGCCGACAAACCCAAGCGCAAAGCGCTGGATATAGGCTGCGCCTCTGGCCGGGCTACTTTTGAATTGGCAAAGTATTTTGAGCAAGTAACGGGCGTGGATTTTTCGGCGCGTTTTATTGGCCAGGGCGTGCAGCTTGCCAGTGGCGAAACCCTGCGTTACACCCTGGCCGATGAAGGCGAGCTGGTCGCTTATAAGTCTCGCTCGCTGGCGGATTTGGGGTTGGCAGATATTAAACACAAAGTGGAGTTTTTTCAGGGGGATGCGTGCAATTTAAAACCTGTATTTACGGGCTACGATTTTATCCTTGCCGCCAATTTAATTGATCGCCTGTATAGTCCAGCCAAATTTCTTAATCATATCCACGAGCGTTTGAACATTTGCGGCATTCTTATGCTCGCTTCGCCCTACACTTGGCTTGCTGAACACACTCCCCGCGATGAGTGGATCGGCGGCTTTAAAAAAGATGGCGAAAGCTTTACTACCCTTGACGGCCTGCAAGCCCACTTGGGCAAACATTTCCGTTTGCTGGGTAAACCACAAGAAGTCCCTTTTGTTATCCGCGAAACCAAGCGTAAGTTTCAGCATACAGTGTCGGAAGTGAGCTTGTGGCGGCGGCTGGGGTGAGATACTGCTGAGCCGGCAGATAAACTGATTGCGCTTTATCAATCTTGTGGGTATCGCCTTGTAGGCACATACAATTGACACCCCAAAAACGAATTATGTGAATGTAGTAATAGCAATGATCCTAGAAATTTATTGCGAGCGATCTTCTTCCATTTTGATGACAGCATCCAATAAATAGGGCTTGTCTTTTGCAAAAAAGGATTGGTCGATATTGGTGTTGGGCAAGTAAAAAATTTTGCGCTTTTTGTGGTTGAGTTGTTTAAGGGCCGAGGCGAAATGCTGCGTAAACAGTTGGTCCAGTTGGCCGGCGTTATAGGCCTGTTTTAAGCCATACTCCAATCGCTGCGCCAATAAGGGTTGGCTTTTGGCGACAAAAAAATACAGTGGCAAGTAGGTGTAAATGCCAAAATCCTCAACAATCATGAGTTGCGGCCAGGTTTTTTGATGGGCGCGCCATTCCGGCTCTATCTCATAAATACCGCGCATCAGTAATGGGAAACGATTAGCGGCGAGCATGGGGATTAGTGTGGAGTAGGGGCCGCCATAAATGACTTGGAAGGCATTGTCTTGCAAGATTTTTCCCGTTGACCAGCCAGGCCCTTGGCCTATGGCCAATTGTTTTAAATCCTCGAGACTATTTACCTTGGCTAACAACTGTTGATTATTGCTATGTGCCAGAAACAAACGGTAACTGGCCAACCCTTTCATAATGGGAAATTGAACTACCTGCGCTTTTTCCAGCCATTCAGGCATGGGCATGGATATGGCGACATTCAGGTTTATTCCTTTTTCCAATTCAACCAATTGTCGCTTGATAACCGTTTGGCGGGTTTGCTGAACGATGCGGTAGGGGCCGTATTTATCCTTGGATGCCTCTAGTGCCAGCTTAAGCAATGCATCTGCATAGGTGCGGTGCAGGCCCTCGCGCTCCATATAGGGGATTTTGACGATTGTTGGCGGTAAAGGCTTATCCGCTGCAAAAATGCAGAGGCTAAACAACAAGGCAAAT
>CAMLRI010000273.1 GCA_946482385.1 uncultured Cellvibrio sp. | reverse complement strand
ATCAGCATTTCGCCCAGGGTGCGCAGCTGCTGCAGGGTGGCGGGCTGGCCGTTGATATAGGCCTTGGATTTGCCATCGGCGCTTATTACCCGGCGCAGCAAACACTCCTGGGGGCTGTCGTCCTGCAGCAGGTCGTGGCTGGCCAGCCAGTCGCGGGCGCCCTCTATCTGGCGTATATCGAAGCTGGCGCTTATATCGGCCTTGCTGGCGCCGCTGCGCACCCGCTCGGCGTCGGCGCGGTCGCCCAGGGTTTGCCCCAGGGCATCCAGCAGAATGGATTTACCCGCGCCTGTCTCGCCGGTAATGGCGGTCATACCCGGCTTGAGCTCCAGCTCCAGGTGGTCGACCAGGGTGAAATTGTGGATCGTCAGGTGGGTGAGCATAGGGCGGCTCCGTCGGCACAAAAGTCTGTTTGTTTATACAGTATTTGTGCCGGCGGAGCTAGAGGCAGTTGCCTGGATCAGTGGCGGTTGCCCTGGATCAGAGTGTAAAACCCTCCAGTTGGCGGCTCAGCGAATCCGAGGCATCGCGGATTTGCTGGGAGGCGACCAGGGTGCCGTGGGCGGCGTCCTTGGTGCCCAGGGAGGAGCGCTCCACATGGGTAACATACTCCAGGATCAGGCTGGAGGCGGTAACGTGTTCCACCAGGGAGTTGCCTATATGGGCGACTATCTTGGCCACATCCTCGGTTTCGTGGCGCACGGTTTCCACTATATCGCCGCCCTTGCGGGTTTGGTCTATGCCCTGTTTCAGCTGGGTGACCATATCGTCCATATTCTGTTTGGCAACGCGGCTGGAGTTTTGCACGCTGGTAATCGTCTCGCTGATTTCCTGGGTGGCCTGGGTGGTGCGGAAGGCCAGCTGGCGCACCTCGTCGGCCACCACCGCAAAGCCGCGCCCCTGGTCGCCGGCGCGGGCCGCTTCAATGGCGGCGTTAAGGGCCAGCAGGTTGGTTTGGTTGGCGACTTCGCTGATGACCGAAATCACCGCCGAAATACTGTTAATCCGCTGCGCCAGGTCGTCGATACTGCCCTGGGTTTGCACCACGCTGTTGTCGATTTCCTGGAAGCGCTTCACCGCAGTCGAGATAAGTTGCTGCCCTTGCAGCGCGGTTTTGGAGGCGGTATCCGTCTGCCCGGTAGCGCTCTTGGCCTGCTCCATGGCATTGCGGGTTTGCATATTAAATTCTTCTGCCGCCGAGGCGATTTTAATGGTGTTGGCGCTCTGGTCTTCGGCCATGGCATTGCTGGTTTCGGCCTTATGCACTATGTCGTCGCTGATGCTGTGCAACCGCCCCACTGCCGATGAAATACTGCCGATCATCTCGCGCAGCGCGTGGCGCATGCGCAGCACCGAACCGTAAATACTTTCATCGTCGGCGCGCAGCTGCTCGCGCTCGGTCAGGTCGCCGCTGGCCACCGCGCGCACCAGCTTCAGCACCTCGCCCAGCTCCGCGCCCAGGCCGCGCTCCAGGCGGCGGGCAAATACCAGCACCGGCACCACAATCACCAGCATCATCAACAGGCAAATGCTCATCTGCCATTTGGCGGTTTGCCAAAAGCGCGCGTTCACCTCGTTAAAGCCTATGCCTGTGCCCACCACCCAGCGCCAGCGCGGCGATAGCTTGGCAATCGACAGCTTGCCCTCAATCGAACCGTCGGCCTGCTTTTGCGTCCAGGTGTAGCGCGCCAGCTGGCCGTTGGCCTTTTCCACCGCGCGCAGCAGTATGTCGCCCACGCTGCGGCCCTGGCCGTCTTTAAATTCGTGGAAGCTGGTGCCGTGCAACTGGGGGTCGAGGGGGGCGGCGATAAAATTGAGCTTTTCGTCGGCCACATACACGTATTCCGACTTGTGGTAGATGTTGTTGCGCAGCAGCTCGGTGGCGATGCGCTTGGCGGTGTCATCGTCGATCACATTGCTGGCTGCCAGCTGCTCCATCTTGATCACCGTGGCGTAGGTGCTGTTGAGTAGCTGCTCTACCCGCGCATGGTTATCCTGGGTGCTGGAGTAGCGCACCGTAAACAGGCCGATCAACATAATGCCCAGCAGGCCGAAAAAAATCAGGCTGGAAAGAATCCAGATTTTCACACGCAGCGACATGGCAACCTCATCCACCCCGGGGTGGTTAATAAATATCCATGGTAGACAATAGTTTTTTGAGACAACGTTGTCAAATGGTATCCGCGCCAGCGGCAAAAAAATTATCAATCGCCCGCTGGCTATGCCCTTTGCTGCATCCTTGTGGTGCGTTTGCGCCCCTGCCGCAGGGGGTTCGCGGGTGCGGGCTTGAATCCGCCCGAGCCAGCCCCATATAGGGGGTCTGCATTCAGTGCCTGGCTCCAGGCGCGCATCCATTGTTAGCATCAGGAGTAGACCCGTGTCCCACCAAGACTATACCGACACCCAAAAAGCCACCGACGCCGAGGTGGATGCCATCCAGGCCGAGGCGGCCAAAGCCCAGGGCGAGCAGCCGGGCGATGCATCCCAGGCCGGGATCAGTGTGGAGGCGCTGCAAGCCCAGCTGGCCACCCTGGCGGCGGCTTATGAATCCGCCAAGGATCAATCCCTGCGCGCCCAGGCCGAAGCGCAAAATGCGCGCCGCCGCGCCGAGCAGGATATTGAAAAAGCCCATAAATACGGCCTGGAAAAAATGGTCAACGACCTGCTGCCCGTGGTGGATAACCTGGAGCGCGCCCTGGCTTCCATCAGCCTTGAAGACGAAGCCTTCAAGGCCATAGCCGAAGGTATACAGCTCACCCACAAATCCTTTGTCGATGCCCTGGCGCGCCACCAGGTGGTGGTGGTCGATCCGGTCGGCGCCCCCTTCGATCCCAACCTGCACCAGGCGGTATCGGCGGTACCCAATCCCGATGCGGAGCCCAACACAGTGCTCAACTGCTTCCAAAAGGGCTACACCCTGCACGGCCGCCTGGTGCGCCCGGCTATGGTGGTGGTCAGCAAGGCACCCTGATAGGGCGGCTAAAGCTAGGGCACTTGAAGATAGGGCAGTTAAAGAGCGCAGGATTTTTTTCGCGCTGGCCTTGAATTCCCTGCGCCGGTGCCAATATAGAAACCAACCGTCGCCTAACGCGCGCTGCGCGCCTAACGACTAAACACACCGCGCGCAGGCGCAAGCAACTTGTAAAGATTTATACGATTCAGGAGCAACACCATGGGCAAAATTATCGGCATCGACTTGGGTACCACCAACTCTTGCGTTTCTATTCTGGAGGGCGGCGCCCCCAAAGTGATTGAAAACGCCGAAGGCGATCGCACCACCCCTTCCATCATCGCCTTTACTAACGATGGCGAAATTCTGGTGGGCCAATCCGCCAAGCGTCAGGCTGTCACCAACCCGCACAACACCTTGTTTGCGGTGAAGCGTTTGATCGGCCGCAAATTCAAAGACGACGTAGTGCAAAAAGACATCAAAATGGTGCCCTACAAAATTGTCGCTGCCGACAATGGCGACGCCTGGGTAGAAGTGAAGGGCGACAAAAAAGCACCGCCACAAATTTCTGCCGAAGTGCTGAAAAAAATGAAGAAAACCGCCGAGGATTACCTGGGCGAAAAAGTTACCGAAGCGGTCATTACCGTACCGGCTTACTTTAACGATTCCCAGCGCCAGGCCACCAAAGACGCCGGCCGTATCGCCGGTTTGGAAGTCAAGCGCATCATCAACGAACCCACTGCCGCTGCCCTGGCCTACGGCCTGGATAAAGGCAAGGGCGACCGCACCATTGCGGTTTACGACCTGGGTGGCGGTACCTTCGATATCTCCATCATCGAAATTGCCGATGTGGATGGCGAACACCAATTTGAAGTGCTCTCCACCAACGGCGACACCTTCCTCGGTGGTGAAGACTTCGATATGCGCCTGATTGAATTCCTGGCAGAAACTTTCAAAAAAGATACCGGCATCGACCTGCACAACGATCCGCTGGCGCTGCAACGTTTGAAAGAAGCGGCCGAGAAAGCCAAGATCGAATTGTCATCCAGCCAGCAAACCGAAGTGAACCTGCCTTACATCACTGCCGACGCTACTGGCCCCAAACACCTGGTGGTAAAACTGACTCGCGCCAAACTGGAATCCCTGGTGGAAGACCTGGTAACCAAATCCATGGAGCCAGTAAAACAAGCCATTAAAGATTCCGGCAAATCCATCA
>CAMLRI010000272.1 GCA_946482385.1 uncultured Cellvibrio sp. | reverse complement strand
GCAAATACCAGCCGCGCCGCGATATGCACCCCGAAGCTTTGGAAGAATTGGCGGAATCCATCAAAGCCCAGGGTGTAATGCAACCCATTGTGGTGCGCAGTGTCGGCGAAGGCCGCTACGAAATCATCGCCGGCGAGCGCCGCTGGCGCGCCACCCAATTGGCCGGCCTGGATAAGATCCCGGCGGTGATCCGCGAAGTGCCGGACGAAGCCGCCATCGCCATGGCCCTGATCGAAAATATCCAGCGCGAAAACCTCAACCCCATTGAGGAAGCGGTGGCGCTCAAGCGCCTGCAGGACGAATTTGAACTTACCCACGCCGAGGTGGCGCAGGCGGTGGGTAAATCCCGCGCCACTGTCACCAACCTGCTGCGCCTGATTGCCCTTAACGACGAAGTCAAAACCCTGCTCGAACACGGCGATCTGGAAATGGGCCACGCCCGCGCCCTGCTCACCCTCGAACCCCAGCAGCAAAAAGACATAGCCCGGCAAATCGTCGCCAAGGGTTTGTCGGTGCGCCAAACCGAAGCCCTGGTGCGCCACTACCAGGAAGCCAAAGATCAAGAAAAGCTGAAACCGGAGCTAGTGGTATCGGCAGATATCCGCCGCCTGCAGGACAGTTTGTCGGAAACCCTGGGCGCCGGTGTGGAAATCCAGCATGGCGCCAAGGGCAAGGGCAAACTGGTAATCAGCTACAACTCCCTCGATGAACTCGACGGCATTCTTGCCCATATCAAATAGGCAAAACTCTCAGCCTTGATTTTTTAGTGCAAATTTACAGGGAATTTACTAGTCAGTATTTCGATTTGCTGCTAGCCCGACGGTTGCTGGCTATAGGCTTAATCACTATAATGCGCCACATTTGAGCGCGCGCCAGCCGGGTTTGTTACCAATGGTAATAAGCAAACCTTTGTGACAGAATGCCGCCGCCAAAATCGGGGAGTCGTTGCACCTTGTCTCAGTATCTCAATGGTCGCGCCTACGCTCTCCGCGCCCCGGCCTGGCAGCTGGTTGTTACGCTGCTTATCACCCTGGCCGGCGCTATTTTTCATCATCAAGTCGCCATTTCATTGCTTATCGGTGGATTGATTGGTGCCACAGCCAACACCTGGCTGGCACTGGTAGTTTTTCGCCCGGCGTTAGGGCAAGGGCAGCATCGCATGCTGCTGGCGTTTTATCTGGGACAAGCGGGCAAGTGGCTGATCAGTCTGTTGTTACTGATCCTTGCATTCACCCAGATCGCCTGGCTCAAGGAGCCTGCCAACGCCGCGCTTATGCTGCTCGCCTATGTCATGACGCAGCTGGTTGCCTGGTTGATCGCCTACCAACAGCGATTCAGGAACAACCCCCGGTAAACCGATTAGGTCGGGTAAGCCGTTAATAAACAGAATTCTATTTGGGTAATTTTGGATACTAACCATGGCATCTGCTGAACACGAAGCTCTCACCTCTGCAAGCTATATCAAGCACCACCTCACCAACCTCACCTATGGCCAATTGCCCGACGGCACCTGGGGCTTTGCCAAGAGCGCCGAAGAAGCGGCGCAAATGGGCTTTTGGGCTATCAACGTCGACACCATGGGCTGGTCGCTGGTATTGGGCCTGGTGTTTTTCCTGATGTTCCGCAGCGTTGCCAAAAAAGCCACCAGCGGTGTGCCCAGCGGTTTGGTCAACGGTGTTGAGGCCGTCATCGAATTTGTCGACAACAGCGTTAAGGGCATGTTCCCCTACCGCAGCGCCATGGTCGCGCCTATGGCTCTGACCATCCTGGTGTGGATATTCTTCATGAATGCCATGGACCTGGTGGCTATCGACCTGCTGCCCAAAACCGCCGAATTGGTGGGTGTGCATGTTCTGGGCGCCGATCCACATCATGTGTACTTCAAAGTGGTGCCCTCTACCGACCCCAATATCACCCTGGGTATGGCCTTTAGCGTGTTCTTACTGATTGTGTTTTTCAGCATCCGCGAAAAAGGTATCGGCGGCTTCCTCGGCGAACTCACCCTGCATCCCTTCAGCAGTAAAAACATTATCGTGCAAATTTGCTGTATCCCGGTCAACCTGGTGCTGGAGCTGGTCAACCTGATTGCCAAGCCGGTATCCCTGGGCCTGCGGTTGTTCGGCAACCTCTACGCTGGCGAAGTTATTTTCATCCTGATTGCGATCATGTACGGCGTCAATCTGGTGTTGGGCTTGTTTGGTATTTCCCTGCAAGTCATCTGGGCCTTGTTCCACATTTTGATCATCGCGCTGCAAGCCTTCATCTTCATGGTGTTAACCATCGTGTATATGAGCATGGCTTTCCAAACCGATGAGCAACATTAATTTTTAGTTCCACTTTTTTATTTAACTTTTTATTTAACCTTAACGAGGAGAAACACTGTGACTGAAGCAGCAGCTTTGATTTATTTGGCGGGTGCACTGGTAATTGGTTTGGGCGCTATTGGCGCGGCCATTGGTGTAGCACTGTTGGGCGGCAAGTTTTTGGAAGGCGCTGCACGTCAGCCCGAATTGCTGCCCATGTTGCGTACCCAGTTCTTTGTGGTAATGGGTCTGGTGGACGCGGTGCCAATGATTGGTGTTGGTATCGGTATGTACATCCTGTTCGCCCTGGGTGCCTAATTCCTGCGGGAAGTTTTCGCGTCCACGATACTCATCCTTTAACAAAGGCATTCAACTGTGAACTTTAACGCAACTTTCATAGGTCAGATGGTGGCCTTCGCCATCTTCATCTACCTGACGTATCGCTACGTGTGGCCACCCATTGTTGCGGCAATGGCGGAGCGCAGCAAGCGTATCGCTGATGGTCTGCAAGCTGCGGATAGAGCTGAAAAAGATCTGGAACTGGCGCAAAAGAAAGTGGTTGAGCAGCTGACTTCTGCCAAGAAGGAAGCCGCCGCCATTATCGACCAGGCCAACAAGCGTGCGATTGAGATTGTTGAAGAAGCAAAACTCAAAGCACAGCAGGAAGCCGAGCGCGTCAAAGCCTCAGCCCAGGCGGAAATCGAACTGGCCACCAGCCGCGCGAAAGAAGAATTGCGCAGCAAAGTGGTAGTTTTGGCCCTGGCCGGTGCGGAAAAAATTCTGGAATCTTCTATCGATCAGAACGCTCACAACGAGTTGGTCAATAAACTCGCTGCCGAGCTCTAAGAGAGGTAGATATGGCTGAACTAACCACCTTGGCAAGACCTTACGCCAAAGCAGCATTTGAATTTGCCCAGGCTGCCAGCAATGTGCAGTCCTGGTATGAAGCCCTGGAAGTATCAGCCGCTGTTGCCAGCCAGGCCCAGGTAAAACAAGCGCTCGCCGCTTCGGGCCTGTCGGCACAGCAAAAAGCTTCCGTCTTCGTGCAAGTTTGCGGTGATCAGCTGGATGAAAAGCAACAGAATTTCATCCGCACCCTTGCGAGCAACAAGCGTCTGGCACTGCTTCCTTATATCAAGGAATTGTTCGCCAGAATGAAGGCCCAGCAGGAAAAAACTATCGATGTCGAGGTGACAGCGGCTTATGAGTTGCCTGTCGACTTGATCAACAAATTGGCCCAAGCCCTGAGCGCCAAGCTGGATCGCAAGGTCAGTGTCCAAGGCTCCGTAGACAAGAGCCTGCTGGGTGGTGTTGTTATCCACACCGGCGACACAGTGATCGACGGTTCGGTGCGCGGCCGCTTGGCTAAACTCGCCGAAGCATTGAAATCCTAATCATTGGGATTGAGGAACAGAGCATGCAGCAACTGAATCCTTCTGAAATCAGTGAAATTATCAAGCAGCGCATCGCTGGCCTTGAGTTTTCCACAGAAGCGCAAAACGAAGGTACCGTGGTTTCCGTAACCGACGGTATTATTCGTATCCACGGTCTCGCCGAAGTTATGTACGGCGAAATGATCGAATTCGAAGGTGGTGTCTATGGTATGGCACTGAACCTGGAGCGCGACTCCGTAGGTGCCGTAATTCTCGGCGATTACCGCGGTGTTGCCGAAGGCCAGAAGTGTAAGTGCACTGGCCGCATCCTCGAAGTACCCGTAGGCCCGGAACTGCTCGGCCGCGTGGTGGATGCCCTGGGTAACCCTATTGACGGCAAAGGCCCAATCAACACCAAGATGACCGATGCGGTAGAAAAAATTGCCCCCGGTGTAATCTGGCGTAAATCGGTAGACCAACCGGTGCAAATCGGTTTGAAAGCCAT
>CAMLRI010000271.1 GCA_946482385.1 uncultured Cellvibrio sp. | reverse complement strand
GCCGCGCTGATTTGGCCGCTAATCGCATTCCAATTAACCCCTGCCTCAAAACCTTCGCTTAACCGCACCTCAAGGATTTTGGTTTCCAGAATCACCTGGCGCTTGGCACTTAATTCCGAGCGCTCCAGGTAATCGCGCACAGCACTCAATTCATGAGGCAATGCTTTAACCACAACCATGCCCGATTGGGGCGACACCATGACCGAGCGCTCACCTTCGCTGCCACCGATAATCGTTTTAATGGTGGTTTCCAATGAATTCCAAAAATCCGTGCGGTTAAGGGTTTGCACACGGGAGCCAGGGGTTAAGGCAGAGCCACTGGCTTTTTCTTTGGCATTCGCCAGCATTGACAAGAGATTAGCCGTATCGCCACTACCGCCACCACTGCTGCGGTTGCCACCGGGTACACTGCCATTGCCGCCACTGGCCTGGGCACGACCAATCATTACACTGGTATCCGATACCCCTACCCGCTGCACATCCAAATAGTTAATGGAAAATACCTGGGTGCGCAGTTTATTGGCATAGATGGTGTAAATATTTCTATCGCGCTTGTATTCGTAACCGTAAATATCGCGGGTGACCCGCAGCACATCGTCCACGGTGACTTTTTTCAAATCCAGCGTAATGCTGCCGCTCACTTCCGGGTGCACCACCACATTTACACCAGTGCCATTCACCAGGCCGAGGAAAAAATCCCGCGCGGGAACATTGTGTACCGACACATCAAATCGCTCGGCCCCTGCCGGGCTTGGTTTGCTGCTGGCCGTTGGATTCAACAGGCTTTGGGTAAGCGCCGCTGGCGGTTGTTGCCCAGTTTGCTGCTGGGCAGCGGCTTGCTGGGCGCGGGCTTTTTCCAGTTCGTCTTCTGCCAGCAAACGCCCATCGCGGGTATTGCTGCAAGATGCCAACAGCAACAAGGCGGGCAGCAACAAAGGAATTAACAGGGTTTTGCGCTTGGGCAACATGGTTTTAGCCTCGATCACTCTGTATGCAGATGTTATTGCTGTTACTGAATTCATTTTTTGTGTGCCATGCAGGCTATTGCTGCGCTTTGATAACACTGGGCGCCAAGCGCAATGGCCACTGCCGCTGGCCCTGGGCCACTAGCACACCCTGGGCGCTAATACGCACCAGGCGTACACCATTGGAACCAGGAATGAGTTGGCCCTCGCGCAGGCTGTGGCCGTTAATAATGGCCAGTTTGCGCTGGGCGCTAATCAGCACCGAAGATAAACGCAACTCCTGGGCGCTGGCCTTGCTGGCCTGGGGCGCTTTAAAACCCAAAGGCTGGGTGGGGTCGCGCCCTAGCGCCATGGCATCGCCAGTTTCTTTATCATTCGCGGTTGCAGGCCATACACAACAGGCCAGCAGTACGCCCATCAGCAATTTATACACCTAGCAGCCCCTCCTCGGAACTCAGGGTATACACGCGCAGCTCGATTTCGGCGCGCGGATATTGCACTACCCGGTAATCCAACGATTGCCAATAAAACTTCCACGATAAGGCCTCCAGCGCTTGCAGCAGTTTGATAAGTTCGAAATAACTGCCGCCAATGCGCACCACCACTGTGTGCTGAAATACACCGCTATCCTGATCGCCCGCCTCGCTCGCTGCACTATCCAGCGCCGGCAGCGCCAATTGCAATTCGCGCGCTGGCAGGGTTTGAATACTCACCACCTGCAATTGGCCAATGCGTTGCAGCATGGCTTCGAGAATTTGCGGCAACTGGTCGGCGCGGATTAGCCCTTGCGACATGCCCGCCAACTCGGATTCCACCTGTTCAATCTGCTGCTTGAGTGTGGCGATTTCTTTTTGCTTGAGCACTACCGGGCTATTGGCTGTTGCCAGGGTCAGGCTGGCGATATCGGTTTCAATGCGTTTGTGTTCAGTTGCTGCTTTTTGTAAATCGCTTTTAAGCAGATTGCGCTGTTTATCCATGGGCGCCTGCAAAAAATTCCACACTAAAAACACCAGTGCCAGCAGGGTTAACAATATCAACACCCGCTCGCGTATTACCCGGCCGTCGATAGCAGCCTGCAATTTTGTCAGCTGTTGTTTGATTTGGCTCATCAGCGCTGACTCCTGGCTTTTTCGTTAAGCTCAAGCAAATGTTGCACTGCTGACCTGTCGCCGGTGCTGTCCTCAGCGGCCACCGGCTCTGCCAGTGAAAAGGCCAGGAGGCCAGGCTCATTCAGCGCCGGTTCTATTTGCAACACACCAAAAGCCGTATTGGCGAAAGAGGCTTCGCTGCGTAAACGCTGCACATAGAGCGGCACCTGGTCGCCCGCCGTGGTTTTACCCAGTAATTCCGCATAGCCGCCACCGCGACGCAACGAAAACGCCTGCAGTGACAAGGTGTCCAGCGATTGGCGGGAAAGCGCCCCCAACTGGGCCGAAAAACCGGCGCTGTTGCCCAGGTTGCTGCTGGACACTATACCCACCAGCCGTTGGCGCCTTTGCAGGTCGCGGCTCAACTGGGCGATCTGCTCGTCCAGCTGCGCCAAATTGGCCTGGGGTTGGTTGCGTTTCAATTCGCTCAGGCGTTGATCCAGTTGTAACAGCTGGGCGTTTTGTTGGTTGAGTTGCACCTGCATTTGCTGGTTACTGCGCTGGCTTAAATAGCTCAGCAACGCCAGTAACAACACAAAGGCTATGGCGATCCACAGCATATGGATAGCGCGCAACGGCTCGCGGCTGGGCTGGAATTCGGCAAGGTAGAGGTTGATCTGCTGCATCTTAGCTTTCCACCTGATCCTGGCGCAGGGCGGCGCCTATGGCGTTGAGGCAGAGCGCCAGGTAATGCTCGGGGATTTCCGCTTCAATTTGCAGGCCGGCGCCAAGGTCGAGCAGGTTGATGTGCATGGGCAAGCCGGCGCGAATCTCGGCGCTGATTTTGTCGGCGCTGATGTTTTCGCCGCAGAGGTAAATATGGCTGGGCGGCACCTGGCGCATTTGCCGCTCAAAGTAATCGAGGGAGCGCTGTAAATCGAGGATCAAGGCTTCGGCGGGAATATCGTCGAGCAAACCGCCGTTGTAGGACAGCGCAAATTGACGGGTGAGATAAAGGTCGCCAGCGCGCTGGATTTGCAAGCTACCGCCGCCCTGCACCAGTTTTACCAGGGCGATGCCGCGCTGGGTGTCGCAACAGGCTTCGGCCAGGTTGCGCAGCACCAGTTCGGGAATATCAATAGCGTTTAATTGCAGGCCCGCCGTTTTGGCCTGGGCTACCAGGGTTTCAATATGCTTGCGCTGTGTCACCACGGCATAGGCCATACGGCTGCTGCCGCGGGCGCTGTCCTCGGGCAACAAAATGCCGTCGACTATGGCCTCGGCAATGGGAAACTGCACTAGGTCTTTCACCCGCCAGCGCAGGGCTTCGGCCAATTCCTCGGCGGGAACCTTGGGCGCTTCGCCGAGGATCATTTGGTAATTGCCGCTGGGCAGCACCAGGTTGCAGGGCAGGGTTTGCAAACCCAATTTTTGCAGACGCTGGCGCAACAGGTCTGCCGGGTTGGCGCCGGCATCCAGGGGGATAAATTCGCAATGCAGCAAACGCGGCTGCTGGCTGGCCGGGCGCTGAATGTGCGCCAAGGCTATGCCCTGGGCAGTAAACTCCACGCCCAGGCATTGGTTTTGGCCTTGGCTAACGCCGAGTAAACGGGTGATTTTGTTAACCAGTTGCTTCAACAGCTCGCCCTCTGCTGGGTATTTTTGTGTATTGGGTGCTGATCTGTGAGTAGCAAGTAGTCTGAACAACTCATAACTCTTGTTAATAACCCTTGCTTATAATTGGCCGATTAAACATAACAATTAACATGAACATAGCCCATAAAGGTAAAAACGCCAAATGTTTCACATAGTTCTGTTTGAGCCGGAAATCCCCCCCAATACCGGCAACATTATCCGCCTGGCAGCCAACACGGGTTGCCAGCTGCATTTGATTGAGCCACTGGGATTTAAATTGGACGAAAAAAGCGTAACCCGCGCCGGTATGGATTATGCCGAAACCCAGGATGTACAGATTCACACCAACTGGGAAAGCTTTTTGGCCAAGCAACAACCCACACGTATTTTTGCCCTAAGCACCAAGGGCAGCCGCTGCCATAGCGATGCGCAATTTCAAGCCGGCGACTATCTTTTGTTCGGCCCGGAGTCCCGCGGCCTGCCGGCCAGCATCCGCGAA
>CAMLRI010000270.1 GCA_946482385.1 uncultured Cellvibrio sp. | reverse complement strand
ACGCGACGATATAGTGCGCAGCGGTTTGGTGCGCGACATTATTGATCGCTACGAGGTGATTGAAGACTAGGTGCTTTTTTAGCGGCCACCTGGCCTTGCGGGCGCGTGTAGTACACGCGCCTTGTCTCCCTGCGCTTTTCCGCGGCACTGTCTGCGGCTCTGTCTATCGAGCTAAGGTTGCTTATTGTTAGGCGCCTAGGCATGCTGCGCGCTCTTTTTTTCCCGCCACATGTTTCCCGCTATGAGCTTATTTCGCTGCCCTTTGTGTTCGTCACCCTTGGTAGAAGATGCGCAGGGCGTTGCTTGTGCGAATCGCCACCGTTTTGATCGCGCCAAAGAAGGCTATTTGAATTTGCTGCCGGTGCAGCACAAACGCTCCCGTGAACCGGGCGATGCGCGCGAACAGTTGCAGGCGCGCCGGGCGTTTTTGCAAGCTGGGTACTTTGCGCCATTGCGCGAGCAGTTGTTGGCACTTTTGCCAGCATCGGCACAGGCAGTCCTGGATATAGGTTGTGGCGAGGGTTATTTCACATCGGCTATGGCCGGGCATTTGGCGCATGCCCGCGTATTGGGTATTGATATTGCCAAAGAGGGCGTTCGCCTTGCCGCGCGCGCTGCCCAGCAACAAGGGTTGGCTATAGATTATGCGGTAGCCTCCAGCTATGCCTTGCCGGTGCAGGATCAATCTATCGATGTGGTTACCCGCATTTATGCGCCCAGCGAGGCGGCGGAACTCTTGCGGGTGCTAAAACCCGATGGCTGCTTGCTGTTGGTGGCGCCTGGGCCTGAGCATTTGATCCGCTTGCGCCAGCAGGTGTATCAGCAGGTGCGCCTGCACGAGCCGCCGTCGCTGCCCCAAGGGTTTATTTTGCAGGAGCATCAGAGCTTGCGGCTGGAGTTAACCCTGGCTCCTGGCGCCCACACCCAAGCCTTATTGGCTATGACCCCCTTCGCCTGGCGCATGCCCGACCCCCTTAAGCAGCAGTTGGCGGCAGAGGGCTTATGTGACCAGGCGGAGTTCGAGCTTTTCCTCTATCGCCCGCAATAACTGCATTAATACTAATAACCGCACTTACCACTGGTTTGTGTATGGTTTCTAGCTTGCTATTTGATCTAAAAAATACCTTTTTTAATAACCAAAATAATCATTGATGGTGTAATAAGCTGTTATTGTGATATATCTCACGCTTAGGCTATGATGAGCTGAAAGCAATTTTGGTTGAATATTGCGCCATTTTTAAAAATAAACGATATAAATTTTTTCTGCTCTATATCTTTTATTTCTTGTGCAAATAACAATTTTGTATCAAACCTGTTTGCTTTTAACGGTAGATAGCCCTGTGGCTTTATCTATGGCTTGTGTGATCAACCTTTAGGAATTATCGATGCGCCCATTCGCACTTTCTTCACTGTGGTCAGGGATATTGGAAACTCGCGGTTTGCGGTCTTTGGTGTTGGTTGGTGTACTGTTTACGGCAGGTGCGCACGCGCAAACCGCTAAGGAGGCAGCGCTCCAGGCGATAGAAAACAACCCGGATGTACAGGCCAGCTGGCACACCTTCACGGCTGCCCAGCAGGAAGTAAAAGTGGCTAAAGCCGGGTATTTACCTTCGGTCGATGTAGGCGCCAGTGCTGGTCGCGCCAATCGCGATTACGATGGCCGCGGCAGCTATAACACAGCCCAGGGCGAGCTATCCCTTACGCAAATGCTGTTTGATGGCTTTAGAACCTCGGGCGAGGTGAAGTATTTCAATAGCGCCAAGCTGGTGCGCTATTACGAATTAATGAATACCGTGGAAACCACCGCACTGGAAGCTGTGCGTGCCTATGAAGATGTGTTGCGCACCCGCGAACTGGTGGAATTGGCCCGCGCCAACTATGCCAAGCACCGCGAGGTTTTTGGCCAGATTGAGCAGCGCACCCAATCGGGGGTGGGGCGCCGGGTGGATTTGGAGCAGGTCAATGGCCGTTTGGCCCTGGCGGAGTCCAATTTGCTGACCGAGGCCTCCAACCTGCACGATGTCAGCGCGCGCTACTTGCGCGTGGTGGGTGCCCTGCCAGGGGACAAGCTGGTTTCCTCCAGCCTGGCCCAGCAACAGCTGCCTGCGGATATTCGCCAAGCCCTGCAGCTGGCCTATGAGGGCAACCCCGGCTTCCACGCCGCGATTAAAAATATCGCCAGCGCCCAGGCGCGGGTGACATCCGAGCGCTCTGGCTACTACCCCCAGGCATCGCTGCGCGCGCGCCAGCTGACCAACCGCAACCTCAATGGTTTTGATGAGCGCACCGACCCGGATCGCTTTGGCGATGAAGGGGCGATTGAATTGTCGCTGACATATAACCTCTATTCCGGTGGTGCTACCCGCGCCTCGGTGCGCCGCGCCCTGGAAGAGGTCAACCTGGCTAAAGACCAGCGCGACCAGGCCTGCGTGGATTTGCGCCAAACCACCCAGATCGCCTACAACGACGCCCGTCGCCTGCATGAGCAATTGCTGTCGTTGCAGCAGCACAAGTTGGCCAGTGACAAGGTGCGTGCCGCCTATGCCGAACAATTTAATATTGGCCAGCGCACCCTGCTCGATTTGCTCGATGCCGAAAACGAATACTTCCAAGCCAGCCGCGCCCTGGTTATTGCCCAGGGTGATGTGGAAATCGCCCATGCCCGCTCACTGGCGGCTATGGGTAAATTGCTGGTGGCCTTGGGTATTAGCCGCGAAGGCCTGGGTATGTTGAAGGATGTGAAGGTGCAGGATTCACTCAATATCAGCGAATCTGTATGCCCGGATATGGCGCCTGCGGCCCTGGGCCGTGGCGATCTGATTACCGAGGTGAATAACCTCAGTGGCGATGCCTTGTTCGATGTCAACAGCTCCCAGCTGAAACCGGGCGCTGCGGCCAAGCTGGATAGCCTGATTGCCGATATTAAAGCTACCGCCAAAGTGGTGGAGATCCGCATCGCTGGCCACACCGACAGCAGCGGTAACGATGCGCTCAATATTCCCTTGTCCAAGGCGCGCGCCCAGCGGGTGCATGACTATCTGGTACTTAATGGGTTGGAATCTATCCCCATGGTGGTTGAAGGTTTTGGCGCTACCCGCCCCATCGCCGACAACACGACCGACCAAGGCAAGGCTGCCAATCGCCGGGTGGAAATTAGCGTAACCCGCGCCCCTTGATGGAATTGCCCGCTGCGGGCTGACCGCGGCGGGAATTTCTGGCTATGCTCAGTGGTGATTTGCCCTGGCTGATGGAGTCCGTGCATGACCGCGATGACCTCGCAACCCCCAAGCCATTCGCAAGCGGCTGGCGATGATCTGCTGCAATGCCTGTTGTTGGTGGCCCGTGCCCACCAGATAACCACCACAGCCGAGTCACTCACGGCTGGCCTGCCGCTGGAGCACCAGCAGCTTAGCCCCAGCCTGTTTGCCCGCGCTGCCCAGCGCGCCGGGTTAACCAGCAAAATCCTGCGCCGCGAGCTGCATCAGCTCAATCCCGCACTTTTTCCCGCCATTTTGTTGCTGCGCGATAACCGCGCCTGCCTGGTGCACAGCTGGGATAAATCCACGGGGCAGTTGCGCCTGGGTTTTCCCGAATTGGGCGATGCTGTGCGCGAGATACCCTTGGCGGAGTTGGCGGAAGATTACGCCGGCAGTGTGATTTACGCCCGGCCCCAGGAGCACACCGACGCCCGCGCTGCCGAAATCCTTACCCGCCGCGAAGGCCATTGGTTTTGGGGGGTGATCCGCGATCACAAATACCTCTACCGCGATGTGCTGCTCACTGCATTGATGATTAACTTCTTCGCCCTGGTGGCGCCGCTGTATGTCATGAATATCTATGACCGGGTGGTGCCCAATCAGGCGACAGATACCCTCTGGGTGTTGTCCCTGGGTGTGTTGATTGCCATCAGTGCCGACTTTGTATTGCGCATGATGCGCACCTGGTTTGTCGACCTGGCTGCCAGTCGGGTGGATGTCACCCTCTCGGCCAGCATTATGGAGCGGGTGCTGGGCATGCGCTTGAGCGAGCGCCCGGTCTCGGTGGGCTCTTTTGCCGCTGGCCTGGGCGGCTTTGAATCTATCCGCAGTTTTATTGGCTCGGCCACGGTGCTGGCTTTGGTGGATTTGCCCTTTGTGGTTTTGTTTCTGGTAGTGGTGGTGTTAATTGCCTGGCCTTTGGCGCTGCCGATTCTGCTCGGGGTGCTGTTGATGGTGCTTTAT
>CAMLRI010000269.1 GCA_946482385.1 uncultured Cellvibrio sp. | reverse complement strand
CGACCGAGGTACCCATGAAGAAACTCCGTCCCATTGCCCTGCCATTGGTGGGGGGTGCGCTCTGCGGCTTATTGAGCGCCTGTAGCCGCGATACGCCACCCGAGCCGGATAAGCACCAGCAAACCGCCATCTACGCCCCCTATGTACTGGAAAAAAACGCCAAAAGTGAGCAGGTGCAGGTTCGCCAGGTGTTGGTTAATGGCCAGCGCCAGTTCCACCTGGGCAGCACCCAGGCACAGCGCGACGACAAGCCCCAGGAGCGCCTGGTGGAAGAGTTGCCCGGCAGCGCCCGGGTAGTTTCCGGCAGCCCCTTGTTTGATGGCCTGTTTGCCCAGGCGATGGACGATTTACGCCAGGCCAGCGTTAATGAAATCCGCGATGGTTTCTACAACGGCGGCGAGGCCATCCCCTGCGAATGTTTTGAAACCGGTGAAAAGTGGACCTATGTGTGGACCCGCGACCTGGCCTATGCCGCCGACCTGGCCCTGGCCTATATGTCGCCCACCCGCACCGCCAATGCCCTGCGCTTTAAAACCAGCCCATTGCGCCCTGGCATCCAGGCACCCGAAGGCGTGCCGGCGGATAGCTGGCAAATTATTCAGGATACCGGCTCCGGCGGCAGCTGGCCGGTAAGCACCGACCGGGTGACCTGGGCCCTGGCAGCGGAAACCCTGCTTAATAGCCTGCATGGGGAAGCGCGCCAAGCCTTTGCCGACCACGCCTATCGCGCCCTGCGCGGCACCCTGGAGGCAGATCGCCTGGCGGTATTTGACGCGCGCGACGGACTCTACGGCGGCGAGCAGTCTTATCTCGACTGGCGCACCCAAACCTATGCCCCCTGGATCACCAACAACCTGGCGCGCATGTCATCCAGCAAGGCTTTGTCTACCAATGTGGCGCATTACCAGGCCCTGCGCTTGGGCGCGCGCCTGGCGCAAGAGCGCGGCGAAGCGGAACTGGTGCAGCGCTACAACGCTTGGGCTGATGCACTGAAAACCCGCATCAGCGACAGATTCTGGCTGGCGGAGCGCAACCTGTTTGCCAGCCTTATCAATACCGCTGAAGATCCGGCGCCGGTACACAAGTTCGATATGCTCGGCAACGCCCTGGCGGTGCTCTACGGTATAGCCACTGCCGACCAAGCCGCTGCGCTGGTCGCCAATTACCCCCATGCACCCTATGGCGTGCCTGTGTATTACCCGCATCAGCCCGAAGTTTATGTCTACCACAACCGCGCTATTTGGCCTTTTGTCAGCGCCTATGCCCTGCGCGCAGCCAAAAAGGCCGGCAACCAGGCGGTGGTGGATCACACTATCAACTCCCTGATGCGGGCAGCGGCGCTCAACCTGTCCAATATGGAAAACCTGGAATGGCTAACCGCCAAACCCTTTTACGACGATGGCCCGGCGATCAACTCCCGCCGCCAGCTGTGGTCGGTGGCGGCCTACCTGAACCTGGTGGCGGAAACCTATTTCGGCTACCAGCCGGGTGAGCAGGGGCTGACCATTGCGCCTTTCCTCACCAGCCAAGCGTGCCGCAGCCTGGGGGCGGGCGACAAGGCTCGATTGGAAAATATGGCCTATCAGGGCGTGCCTCTAACCATCGAGCTGCTTTTGCCTCCAGAAGAAGCGGCCGATGGTGTTTACCCGGTGGCCAAATTGGAAGTGAATGGCAAGCCCCACGAGGGGGCCATTAGCCGCGCCATGCTGGCCGCCGAGGGCAACCTGGTGCGGGTGCATTTTGCGCCTTTGGGCAAGGCTGAGCAGGCCATCAGCCTGGTGCCCAAGGTGGACCCTCTGAGCCACAATGCGCCCGAGGTTTTCTCCCCCGAAGCTCCGGAAATTACCCGCCTGGCATTGGCAGATCAGCATTTTGTGATCGACTTTAACCACCGCTCTGGCCAGCAAGGTGCGGGCAAGCAAGAGGTGAGTTTCAACCTCTACCGCAATGGCCAGTTAATTGCCGAACAACTACCTCTGGCCAGCTGGAAAGACCCGGCGCCCGCCCGGTTGGATGCGCGCCAATGCTTTGCCCTGGAGGCGGTGTTCAGCGGCAGTGGCCACAGATCCCACCATTCCGAGCCCCAATGCTATGCCGCCCAGGCCCAGCAGACGATTGCGGTGGATGATGCGCGGGTGAGCTCTAACCTGGAAGTCAGCCACCAGCTTGCCGGCTACAGCGCTCCTGTGTTGTTCGATTGGGGTAAGCCGGATGACCGTTTGCAGCTGCGTGGTTTAGCCCTGGCCAGCCCTGGCACCTATGCGGTGCAGCTGGTGTACAACAATCGCCAGCACACCATAGATACAGGTGTAACAGCAGCGGTAAAACAAGTGTTGCTGCGCAATGCCCAGGGCGAACTGGTGCATGCCGGGGTAGTGCAGATGCCCAATGTGGAAGATCGCGATGGCGCCTACCCATTGCGGGATTCCACCGAAGTGGTGGTGCAATTGCCGGCGGGGGAATACCAGCTGGAAGTGCGCGACTTTTTTAACATGAGTTACCTGGAAGCCAACAAAACCTACACAGGTAGCGGTGGTATCCAGGGGCCGGTTAACCGTGCCAGCATTGCGGCATTTAAGCTTACCCGCCTGGGGGATTAATCGGCCTGGCGATGTAAAAAACAACTGACTAACAAACAACAAAGGGCGCCGCGGCGCCCTTTGTTGTTTTGTTGCAGGTGATGAGGCTTAGTGGTTGCGGTGTTGCGGATTTTTATCGCACAACAGCTTGCAGGGTGCCATTAAAAACGAATCATCCCCTGCACAGCCACACTGCGTGGGCGCTCGTAAAACGCGTAATAGCCGGAGGAGGTGCCCTGGGTCAGGGTAGTGGCAACCGGCAAGCCATTGGCATAGGTAATGATGGATTCATCAGTGAGGTTTTTGCCAATCAACGCCAGCTCCCACATATCGTCGTTACCGCTCAAGGCAATGCGCGCATTGAACTTGGTGTAAGCGTCCTGCTGCAATTTGGGGTCGAGCGAGGGCGTAGTCAGGTACTTGGCGCTGTAAATCATATCCACAGTGCTTACCAGCTTCAGGCCATTGCTGAAATTGATGGTGTAATCCAACCCGGTATTGCCTTGCCACTCAGGGGTAAATTCGCGGCGTTTGCCAGTAGCGTCGCAAATGCCATCGCCAACGGCGCCGATATTATCTACCTGGCCGAAATAGCACTGGGAATTGCGGAACTTGGTGTACTCAAAGTCGATATAGGCAAAACCACCGCGCCACAGCAGGTTATCGCTCAGCGCCCAGCGGCCATCCACCTCCAAACCCTGCACTACCGCTTCACCGGCATTGGTGACGATAAAGCTCAGGCTGCCGTCGAACTGGCTGGTTTGCATATCGGTAAATTCCGAGCGGAAGAGGGCAGCATTCAATTCCGCCGCACCATCGGCCAGAACAAACTTGCCGCCAATTTCGTAGTTGCGCACCTTCTCTTCCTCAAACTCAAAGGTACCTTCAATGCCGTTATAAATACCGCCATCGTCATTGTCCACCGCATTGGAGCGCACATCAAAACCGCCGGATTTAAAGCCGGTGGTAAAGCTGGCGTACACCATGTCGGTGCCGTTGAAGTCGTACTGCACTGTCGCTTGCGGTGTCACACTGTTTTCGCTGCGGTCGCCTTTGATTTGGTGCGGGTCGATTTTGAAGTTGCTCCACAAGGAATTGTATGTGGCATTGGGATCTTCTAGCTCATTACTGGGGAGTGGGTTCCCATCGGGAGTTATATGGTACAGGTGGCGGCTGGCCTCTTTATCTTCGCTGGTAAAGCGCAGGCCACCGATCAGGCGCAGCCCGTCGGCAATATTCCAGGTGCCCTGGGCGAACACGGCATAAAGATCGGTAGTTTGGGAAAAATCACGCTGGTTGGATGCCCCGCGCAAGGGTATGGCACTGGCGCCCAGGGCAGTGGGAATCACACTGTCCACCGGCACAAAGGTGCTGTCGTGGAAATCCAGGTCGCTGCTTTGGAAAAACAATCCGCCCAGGTAACTAAAGGTTTGCGCTTCGGAGGAAGCAACGCGCAATTCCTGGCTGAACTGGCTGTAATCCTCTTCCGAGGCGATGCTAAAACCGGGGGCACCGGTAAAGTCGCAATCGCACAGCTCTTCAAAGTCGTAAGCGTTGTAGCCAGTCACCGAGGTAATGGTGTGGTCGCCGGCAATGCGTTCCACCGTCAGGGTGATGTTCTCGGTGTTGTTGTAGCTGTGGTC
>CAMLRI010000268.1 GCA_946482385.1 uncultured Cellvibrio sp. | reverse complement strand
ATGGTTGATGGCGCACATGAAATACCTGGCCGGCGTGCTGGTGATCCTGATTGTGGTGTTCGGCCTGCTGCGCCCCATGTTCAAAAGCCTGGCGCGCGCCGGCGGCAGCCTGGCGGAGCAGGAAGAAGCGCGCGAATTAGCTGCGCTGGAAGCGGCGGGAGCGGGTAAACTGGATGGTATCTCCGACGAGACAGTAACCCTCACCGGCGGTTCGGCCTTTATGTTGCCCAGCCCGGAGCAGGGTTACGAAGAGCAAGTAAATGCCATTAAGGGCCTGATCGCCGACGATCCCGGCCGTGTGGCGCAAGTGGTTAAAAAGTGGATAAACCGCGATGACTGATGCAACTGACAACAAAGCTGTAGCCAAACCCAAACTGCGCTATGTCGACCAGGCTGCGATTTTGCTGATGTCCCTGGGCGAGCAGGACGCGGCGGAAATCCTCAAGCACATGGGGCCGAAAGAGGTGCAGCGCATAGGTGCAGCCATGACCCAATTGCAAAACGTGCAGCAGAGCGATGTGCAGTTTGTGATGGGCAACTTCCTCGACGAAGTGCGCACCCTCACAGGCCTGGGCGTGGGCGCCGACAATTACATCCGCAAAATGCTGATTACCGCCTTGGGCGAGGACAAAGCCAATGGCCTGATCGACCGTATCCTGCTGGGCGGCAATACCACCGGCCTGGATACCCTCAAGTGGATGGACGCGCGCTCGGTGGCCGATATTATCCGCAACGAACACCCGCAAATTCAGGCGATTGTGATCGCCTATTTGGACGCCGACCAATCCGCCGAAATCCTGACTTATTTTTCCGAAAAAGTGCGGCTCGACATCATGATGCGCGTCGCCTCCCTGGATACAGTGCAGCCCAGTGCGCTGCAGGAATTGAACGATATCCTGGAAAAACAATTCTCCGGCAATGCCGCCTCGCAAACCAAAGCCATGGGCGGTTACAAGGTGGCGGCGGAAATTATGAACAACCTCGATGGCTCTATCGAAGCCGAATTGATGGATGGCATCAAAGAGCTGGACGAGGATATGGGCAACCAAATCCAGGATTTGATGTTCGTGTTCGAAAACCTCAAAGACGTGGACGATCGCGGTATCCAGGCGCTGCTGCGCGAAGTTTCCTCCGAAGTGCTGGTGGTGGCGCTCAAGGGCGCCGACGAAGACCTCAAACAAAAAGTGTTCAAAAACATGTCCAAACGCGCCGCCGAATTGCTGCGCGACGATTTGGAAACCAAACCGCCTATGCGCCTGGCCGATGTGGAGGCCGCGCAAAAAGAAATCCTGGTTACGGCGCGGCGCATGGCCGATGCGGGCGAAATTGTGTTAGGTGGTGGCAGCGAGCAAATGCTCTAAGCCAACATCTGAGGTGTGTGTATGATCGACAAAGCCATAATTCCCGCCGAAGAGGCCGAGCAGGTTCGGCCTTGGGTGCTGCCGCCGGTTAGCGATAACGGGCGGGTGCTTTCCTCGGCGGAAAAAGAAGCGCGCGAGCGGCGCGAGGCGCTGCTGCGCGGGCGCAAAGAAAAAATTGAAGTGATCGAAATTGCCGAGCCGCCGCCATCGCCGGGTATTAGCGCCGAAGAATTGCAGGCGATGTTCGACAGCGCAGAAAAAGAAGGCTTTGCCCAGGGCCATCAAGAGGGTTTGGCCAAGGGCCAGGCCGAAGGTTACGAGGCCGGGCGGCAACAGGGTTTGATGGAGATGCGCGCGCAACTGGTGGCTGAACAGCAGCGTTTCCAGCGCTTGGCCCAAGCGCTATTGGCGCCCCTGGCGGAGCAGGATCAGGATTTGGAGCAAATGCTGCTGGACACCATTTGCACCCTGGCGCAAAGCGTGGTGCAGCGCGAATTGCTGATCGACTCTTCGCAAATTCTGGAGCTGGTGCGCACCGCGGTAGATGCCTTGCCGGTGGGCAGCAAAAATATCCGTATTTGCCTTAACCCCGATGATTTGGCGGCTGTGGAAGCCTATGCGGCCGAACAGCAGCTGGATTGGAAATTTTTTGGCGACAGCAGTTTGCAGCCCGGCGGTTGCCGCGTAGAAACTCCCGAGAGCCGGGTGGATTATTCGGTATCGGCGCGCTTGCAGCAGGTGCTGGAGCAGTTTGTCACCAAGCAATTAGCCAGTGCCGATGATGAAGTGGAAGTAGAGTCACCTGAACCGGGTAATCGCCTGGAAGATCTGTAAATTTATGTCCGAACGCCAATCCATTTACGCCCGCATGCGCCAGTATGCCCCGCGCCATAAGGCGCTGGTGGAGCCGCAAGCCGAGGGACGTATTACCCGCGCCGTGGGTTTAACCCTGGAGGCGGTGGGTTTGAATGTGTCGGTGGGGCGCCAGTGCGAAATTATTAACAGCGATGGCCGCCGCATCGAAGCCGAAGTGGTGGGTTTTGCTGGCGATAAAGTGTTCCTGATGCCCATCAAACGGGTGGAAGGCCTGCAACCCGGTGCGCGGGTTGTACCTGTGGCCAGCCAGATGGGCATGCGTATCGGCCCGCAGCTGCTTGGCCGGGTAGTGAATGGCATAGGCCAGCCGCTGGATACCAAAGGCCCGTTACTGGGCGACGAATACCTGGATTTTAACCCCCGCGAAATCAACCCATTGCAGCGCCATCCCATCAGCGAAACCCTCGACGTAGGCGTGCGCGCGATCAACGCCCTGATTACCGTTGGCCGCGGCCAGCGTTTGGGGTTGTTTGCCGGTTCGGGCGTGGGTAAAAGCGTGTTGATGGGCATGATGACCAAATTCACCACCGCCGATATTGTGGTGGTGGGGTTGATCGGCGAGCGCGGCCGCGAAGTGAAAGAATTTATCGACCATATCCTGGGGGAAGAGGGCTTGCGCCGTGCCGTAGTGGTGGCATCGCCCGCCGACGATGCGCCCCTGATGCGCCTGCGCGCGTCCCAGTTGGCCAGCCGCATTGCCGAGTACTACCGCGACCAGGGCAAGAATGTGCTGCTACTGATGGATTCATTGACCCGTTTCGCCCAGGCGCAGCGCGAAATCGCCCTGGCCATTGGCGAGCCGCCCGCCACCAAGGGCTATCCGCCTTCGGTGTTTGCCAAGATTCCGCAGTTGGTGGAGCGCGCCGGCAACGCTGCGGCAGGTGAAGGTTCGATTACCGCGTTTTACACCGTATTGACCGAGGGCGATGATCTGCAGGACCCCATCGCCGATTCGGCCCGGGCCATTTTGGACGGCCATGTGGTGCTGTCGCGCCGCCTGGCGGAGGAGGGGGTCTACCCGGCGATCGACGTAGAGGCTTCCATCAGCCGCGCCATGCAAAATATTGTCGACGACGACCACCTGAAAATGATGCAGCGCTTCAAGCAATTGTTGGCGCGCTACCAACAAAACCGCGATCTCATCGCCATAGGCGCCTACACTCCCGGCGCCGACCCGGAAACCGACGCCGCCATAGAGCGCTTTCCCCACCTGCGGGCGTTTATCCAACAGGGCATACGCCAAGCGGTGCATATGGCGGAATCCATCGGCAACCTTAAGGCACTACTCAAACCGCCGGCCAACACCAAGGGCAACAGCCCTCTGGCTAACCAGCATCGCACTAGCTAGGGGCTGCCATGGCCAATTCCCGCGCCCAGCGAATTCGTGTAGTGCTGACCCTGGCGCAGCGCCAGGAGGATGCCGCCGCCCAGCGCCTGAGCCAGTTTCTGGAGCAACTGGCCGCAGAGCAGCAGCAGTTGGCGCAGTTGCAGGAATACGCCGCCCAGTACCAGCGCGACTACGCCAACCGCCGCAGCGGTGTACACGCCCACGAACTTATCAACTACAGCGGTTTTGTCCAGCGCCTGGGGCAGCTTTGCCTGGAGCAGCAACAAAAGCTGGCGCGTATGCAGCAAACCCTGTTGCAGTTGCAAGTGCAGTGGCGCAGCTGCCATCAAAAACGCCAATCCATTGAGGATTTGATCGCCCGCTTCGAGCGCGAAGATGCGGCGCTGCTGGATAAACGCCTGCAAAAAGAGTTGGATGAATTAACCACCCAACAGTTTTCACGCCAGCCACCGCAACAGTAAACTGGCGCCCGTTGCCGTTTACATGGCGCACAGGATTTCGAGCGACATCTGCGCCCTGGTCATATTTCTAGGCTATCCTTAGGGGAGCCGCGCTGGGGCAGGGCGGCAAGTAGTTAAAAAGTTCAATAATTCCCGGGGTGTATGAGGTACGACATGGCGATAACGTCAACAATTTCTCCTGATGGCGATCAAGTC
>CAMLRI010000267.1 GCA_946482385.1 uncultured Cellvibrio sp. | reverse complement strand
CCGCGCCGGGCGCAAAAAAGATAGCGACGAGTAATTTTTAAAAACAAAAAAGCCGACACTCAGGTCGGCTTTTTTGTGCTTGGCATTCCGCGCTGAAATTTAAGCTGGCGGGTTGCCAATGGTGCCGTTGACGATGGGTTGGAAGGCGGTGAGGCGGTCGCGGCTGGTGGCATTGCCCAGGCCGTGGCCGGGGAACACACTGCTGAACAGGTTTTGTTCGCCGTGCAGTGCCATGTAGTTGAGGATTACCGTTTCCACCAACAGGTTGACGTTGTTGGCCGCCGGGCTGCCGGAGGTTTCCACATCGCCGCTGGGGCGCATGTAGCCAATTTGCTGGTGGCGCGCCATTTCATCGGGGCTGCCACCGATTAATTGCGCGCGGCCGCCGGGGTTGTACACCAAAAAGAAGGCGCAGGCAGTTTGCTGGTCGTCGCCGGTCCACACGCCTTTGCCGCGCCCGGCGATGGAATCGTCGATCATGCCGTTGCTGAATACCGAGCCGTCGCTGAACACATAAATCATCAGCGGCATATTTTTGCGCGCGGCGTATTCCAGGCAGGCGCCTATACATTTGCCGACACGCTCGTCGCGCACTTCGCCGGTGGAGCGGTCGCCGGTGTGGTAGTCGTAGCCGCCCATGGTGATGGTGCCGGCACCGGCATAGCCATTAACCACCAGCTTCATTACCGAGGCGGTTTTGCGGAATTCGCCATCGCTGTCGAACTCATCAAAGCTGAACACACCGTTGGCGCCGACAATATCGGCATCGGCAATCGGGTCTATATCTGCCGGGTTGCCAAAGCGCGCCGCCAGGTCGGCACTTTTCACATAGCCGCAGCGCAGCAGTTCTTTGAGCTGGGCGTCCCGCTCGGGGGTGTAAAGCGTACCCAAGGTGCCCAGGCTGGGAATGGCATTGAGTTTGGAATCGCTGATGCGGTACACGGACTCCATGGTTTTGACTATGTCTTCCTGGCTCATCAGGTTCACCAGGTCGCCCACATCCACCAGGCCGGTCACATCATTGGGGTTGTCCACCTTGGTGGGGCGCACTTCCAGGTTGATCAGCGAGGCGGGTGCCATAGAGTTGCCACCGGAATCGCTGTTGCGCGAGCCGATCAAATCCACCAGCGAGCCGGCGGCCCCGGCGCGGTAAATACCGTACATGGGGTTGTGGGGGTTGTTGCCGGTATCGTTTTCCGAGCGCGCCGCTATCACCGCACCATTGGTGTTGGCAGCGGTGGTGGGCTGAATTTTGGAAGTGATGCCCGCCAGTATTTGCGAGTCGGTATGGAACACCAGGCCCAGGCTGTCATCGGTTTGGATACCGGCGGTGGAGGTGGTGGGCGCCATATCGGCGGGCAGGCCCTGCTTGCTGTAACCGGCGGCACTGAGGAAGTCCATTTGCCCGCCGCGTTGGCCTACCAGCACATTGGAGCCAGCAAAGTTGGCGCCGCCGGCCAGGTCGAAGCAAATAAACGGGATTTTGCCGGCGCCCTGGGCGGCAATACCGCAGGCATCGCGCACCGCCGCTATGTCGTCCGAGAGGGCGACTTCCGCCGCAAGCGCCGGGTTGGTGAACCAGGTGCTGAGCAGCGAGCCGCCCACCACTGTGCCTGTGCCCAGCTTAAAGCCCTGGGCGATCAGCTCGCGGCGGGTAACCGGGCGACGGTGACTGTTGAGCAGTAGGGGGGCGTCCGGGTGCAAAGGTTGTTTGTGTTTGGCCATGATCTTTTTCACTCCGGTAGTTATTGCAACAACATCACGGCACTGCCCAGGGCAGCGGCGCAGCTGGCTTTGACACTGGTTTGGGTGCGGCTGGCACCGCAATCGCTGCCGCAACTGCTGACCATGTTGTCGATCAGTTGGTTGAGCTCCAGGCGCAGCTCCGCAGGGTCGGCCTGGTTGGCCAGGGCGCTGTCGGGGTTTTCGCCGTCGGGTTGTTCGTTGGCAATGAGTTTGCCCAGCAGCGGCTCGATAATCTGGTCGCGCTTGGTGCTGTTATCAAAAGCCGTGCTAACGCCGGCGTTGAAATCAAAGCCGGGGAAGATGTTGGCGCGCAGTGAACTGCTGTCGACCAGCGCATTGCAGTAGGCCACGGTCAGCTGGGTGATCCCCATTTGCTGGGCGGCCAGGAAGCCATCCAGGTTGGTGAGGGTGGGCAGCTGTTGTTTTACCTTTTCATAGGTGTCGGCGACTTGCTCGTTGGTGGTGGGCACGCCGGTCATTTGCGACAGGCTGGCGTTGATCTCGGCAAAGTCGCGCAGGCCCAGGTCGGGTTGGCTGGGTACATCTGCCGCCTCGGCGGGAGGTGCAATCACCGGCACCGGGCGGGTGTAGGTGTTATCGCCAATCTGGTCGAAGGTGAGGAAGAACACATCGCCATCGGGGCCGGCTTTGGCTTCGATCACGGTGCCCAGGGGCGACAGCGGCTGACGGCCATCGACAATATTGTCGGCGCTGATCTGGGTGTCCACATGGCCAAACACCTGGCCCACGGGCGCTTCGGCGCCATTCACACCAATGCGTATACCCTTGAGCGGTATGGCGCTGGCGGGTTCGGCATCGTTCAGGTTGGTGAAGAAGGGGGCGGCAAACTGGTAGCCAAAATCGTCAATTTGCTGCACTTCGAACACTATGTAGCTGCCGGGCAGTTCGATGAGATCGGACACATTAAACAGCAGCAGGTATTTGGCGCCCACGCCCACTTCAAAGTTGGTGGTTATGTCCTCGGCGGCCATGGCGCGTTTGTGGATGGCAAGGAAGCGCAGGCTGCCCATCCAGGGGCGGTTGCCGGAAGCTTCGTTGCCGGCAATCAGGGCGTAGCCATTATCCCAATCGCGCAGCACGGCGCCGGCATCCGGGTCCATATCGCCGGTGAATTCACCGTTAACGTAGATGCGGCGGCCATTGATGGGGTCGAAGGTAACCACCACATGTTGCAGCGACGCCTGGGCGCGCTCGTCGTTGTCGTTAGTGGCCAGCACCGGCTCGCCATTGGCGTCGCTCTCGTTGGTGCGGTTCATGGCCACATAGTTGTAGTCGTACTGGCCGAGGGTGAAGTTGCGCGCACTGGTGGTGGCGGAATAGCTGACAATCCGCGCCGGATTGTTGTTATTGGCGCCCTGGTCGACGTTATCGGGGATCACCCAGGTTTCGATGGTGTATTCGCCCGAACCGCGCAACAGGTCATAGAGCTTGCGGCTGCTGGCTACTGTGGCCTGGGCGCGGCCGGTATCGGCAAACTTGATGCCCCAGGCGCTGCTCCAGGCGACATTGCCGATCAGGTTAAGGTCGGCCACCGGGTCTATACCCGAGGTGTCAAAGGCGACAGTGCCCTGGCCGGTTTTGAATTCGTATTTGGCGATGATGTCGGTGTCGATACGGCCACCGCTGCTGAGGACAAAGGCATCGCCCAGGCCCACGGCTTTACTGACGATCAGGTCCGGGTCGACTTCCACGGCGGTGATGCTATCGGCAAAGTCCTGGATGGCGGCCTGCATTTCGTTGGCGTTGGCGGCGCAATCATTCCAGCAGTTGTGGGAATCGGCGCGCAACCGCTGTACCAGGCGCGAGGCTCCGGGGCTATCCAGGCGGATTTTGCTCTTGGCCGCCTGGTAGGCCACGGCCACATCCAGGCTGGCGAGGTAGGGCTGCTGGCGGGTGGCGGCAGTTTCGGCGTGGCAGCCGGCGCAGTATTCGGTTAACAGCGGGTAAACCGTGCTGGCAAAGCTGCTGCTATCCACCGGGAAGCTTTTGGTGTTGGCAATTTCGCGGTCTTCCGGCGCCTTGAGGGTCACATCGTTGGCGCTGGTTTCCTGGGGGCCAGCCCAGCGGGTGATCCAGGTGGTCATGTCGTCAGCACAGGCGACAGGGTCGCTGCGCCAGCAGTTGTGGCCGCCGGCTACTTTGGTGACCAAGCGGGAAGCGCCTGGGTCCGACAGGGTGACCAAGCCATCAATCGTTGCGGCATAGGCGAGGTTGATGTCATCGCCGCGGGCAAATACCGGCGCCTGGGTTTGGTGGCAGCCGCCGCAGCGGTCTTCGCGGGCGATATTGATCCAGAGTTCATTCTGGAATTTGGTAATGTCGGCCGTCTCGGCCGGTTTTTCGCCGCGATAGCTGAAGTCGGTTCCGCCGGCTGGCGGCGGCGGCGGGTTGGTGGTGACATCGGAACCGCTGCTGCCGGAGCCGCAGGCAGTAAGCAGGGTCAAAAAGGCCAGGCTGGAACCCAGGGCCAGGCTGCGCAGGAGTTGGGGTAATGAGTT
>CAMLRI010000266.1 GCA_946482385.1 uncultured Cellvibrio sp. | reverse complement strand
CTTGGTTGCGTTTGTTGTGGGGCCGGTGGGGTTGGCGCTGGTTAGGCGCCGCCCCCTTTAACAGCTTGTTAAAAAAAGATTGCCCCGAAAACCGCTCCCCTGTGAGCGGTTTTTTTATTGTTGGGGTGGGGGAAATCCAAGTTGTCGGCGGGATTTACAGCTTTTTGATCAGGCGCCCTAGGGGTTCCAGCAGCGCCTCTTGTTCGCGATAGGCAATGGCTTCGTAGTGCTGGTAAATCTCTGCCAGGGGGACTTGCAGGCTTTCCACCTGGGCGCCTACCCGCAGGAGAAATTGCCCCGGCGCTTCACCCGGCGCGCGCTTGAAGCCGCGCCCGGCCAGTTTGCGCTCCAGCTTGAGCATCAACCGCGCTTCCGGCCGCAGTGGGTGCAGCTGGCGGCGGTGGGCCATTAACCAGGCAAAGAGCGCGGCGGCTGCCAGACCTATGCCAATCAGCCACAGGGCGATGCGCCAGGGTTCGCTGCCACCCAGCCAGCGGCGCAGCAGTCCCTCTTGCGCTTCCTCGTCGTAGCTCAGTACCCAGCGCTGCCACAAATAGGTGGCGGCGTCCCACTGCATTTGCAGGCGCCACAAAAGCTCAGATCCGCTCCAGGGGCTTTGTACCAGGCTTTTTTCTTCCTCGCTGAGGGCGTCATCCAAACCCTGTTCAATGCGGTTGGGCGCTACCGCCGCCGTGGGGTCAATCAAATACCAGCCGCGCTGCGCAGACCAGACCTCCACCCAGGCGTGGGCGTCGGATTGACGTACCAGCAGGTAATTTTCCAGCTCATTCCAGGTGCCGCCCTGGTAGCCCACGGCCACCCGCGCGGGTATGCCGGCGGCGCGCAACAACAAGGCAAAGCTGCTGGCAAAGTGCTCGCAAAAACCGCGTTTGGTATCGAATAAAAACTCGTCGACGCTGTGTTGGCCGAGTAGGGGCGGGCGCAGTGTGTAGCTGAATTCGCGGTTAAACAGCGCCAGGGCGCGGGCAATGATGGCCTCCTCACCCAGGCCTTGGGCGAGCCACTCGGCGGCCAGGGCCTGGGTACGGGGGTTAAAGTCCCTGGGGAAGCGGGTGTTGGCCATATGCTCAGTGCGCGATAGCTGCAGGGGTTCGCTGTAGCGGCTAACCAGGGCGGAAGTGACCTGGTAGCGCAGCCGCTGGCTCAGGGGGCGGCGGGTCATCAGCAACTGGTCGGGGGTAATCCAGCTGCGCACGCCCTGGGTGTCCAGTTGGGTGGGGGTCATCAAACCAAACAGCCAGTGCTGGCCGTGGGGTTCAATGATGATGCTGTAGTCCAGCGGCTGTTCCCGTATCGCTTGCTGGTTGTCGCTGCCGCTGTTCCAGGCATCGCGCAGCTGCCAGCGGCGGCCATCAAAATTGCCCAGTACCAGGCCGCGCCAGTAAAGCTGGGAGGCCGCCGGGGGGGCGCCGTCAAATTCCACGCGAAAGGCGGTGGCCTGGCTTTTTACCAGCTCGCCTAAATCGCCCGGGCTAAGGCTATCGCTAAAACCGGTTTTGGCCGCCTGCTGGTTGGGTATGGCCCACAGGGGGCCAAGCCGTGGCAGCACCACAAATAGCACCAGCATCACCGGCAAACTGTGCAGCAGCAAGGCGCCGCTGCGTTTAAGGCCTGTGCCAAATGCCTGGGGATGGTTGAGGTGGGTGGCGCGCCAGCTGGCGATCAGCAGCCAGCAGCAGGCCAGGCTGTAAAGCGCCGCCAGGGGGGACTGGTTGAACAGCAGCTGGGTGGCGCAGGTGATGAAGCCAATCATCACCAGCCACTGGGCGTCGCGGTTGGATTTTACTTCCAACAGCTTGAGCACAAAGGCGCAGGCCAGCAGCGCCACCATGGTTTCGGTGCCCAGGCGGCCGCGAAAGCTGAGCAATATGCCCAGGCCGCAGATGGCGACCACGGTGCTTTTGAGTACAAAACCCGGTGCCCCCCAGCGCCCCAGGTACATCTGGATGCGCCAGTAGGCCACTATGCCCCACACCAGTAGCAGCCAGCTGGGCAGGAAAAACAGCAGCGGCAAAATAATCAGCGCCTGGGTAACCAGCAGCCAGGCGAGTTTGTCCCGGGTTAGGTAATCCACCCTGGCGGCGCTCATGCCGGCCTCCGCAGGCTGGCCGCCGGCAGGTTGAACAGCGCCAGGGCGCTGAGTACATCCGCCAGGTGTTGGCTGCCCAGGTTGGGTGCCAATTGCACCCCGGGCAGGCGCAGGCCGTAGGGCAGTTGTTGCTGTTCATAGGCCAGCGCCCAGTGGCACAGGCCGCTCAAGCGCTCCTCCTGGGGCAGGGGCAGGCTGTCCCAATCCAGCCATTTGTCGGCGGCCAGGTACTGCTGGTATTCCTTGGTAAACAGGCCTTTATCCTGGGCGTATTGTTTCCAGGCGATATGCTTGGGCGAATCGCCGGGGATATAAGTGCGCAGGCCGCTGAATTCATCGCCGCCGCGCTGCTCGCCAGCGCCCTGGTCGGTGCCATCGCCCAGGGCGGCGCGGGGTTCGGTGCAGGGCATGGGGCGGGGGTAAACCAGGGCTTGGGCATCCAGGCGCAGCCAGGTCCAGCAGCGGATAACCCCCAGGGGGAACTGGCTTTGCACCAGCAGCCGCTTGGGGCGCAAATAACCGCGCTGCTGGCTGGTGAACCAGAGGGTGATGCGCAATGGTTCGCCGGGTAGCAGGCGGAGGGTTTCGGGGGCGCCATCTTCCCAGCAGAGTTGGATGTTTTCGCAGTCGCGGCGGTGGTCGCTGCGCAGCTCCAGCACAAAACCGGCCTTGTCGCCGGCAAATACCGGTTGGGCGCTAACAAAGCGAATGCTGATGCCCGCCAGGTTGGCGTAGGCGTGGAGGATGCTCACCACAAACAGGCTGGTTAGCCAGTAGCAAAGGCCGAGGATCAGGTTGTTCTGGTAGTTGGTGCCCATCACCCAGATCACCAGCAGCAACAGCAAAAACAAAAAGCCCTGGCGGTTGGGAAAGGTATAGAGGTTTTTGTGGGTGAGCCGGTGGCTGGCGGCCAGGGGCGCACGCCTGTCGATCCAGTTAAAAAACCGCTGGCGCCACAGCTGCCGCCAGTGTTCCAGCCGCCAGTAGTTAGCCCCAGGGAGCTGCAGCCCGGCCATAGTTAACCCAGCACGTCCACGCTGTCGCGCAGGTATTGCACCAATGGATCGCCCTGGCCCTGGTGGCCGAGGCCGCGCACCCGGTGGCCCACCACCGAGGGCATTACTGCCTGCACATCTTCGGGGATCAAATAGTCGCGCTGGTGAATCAGCGCCCAGGCCTTGGCTGCCCCCACCAACGCCAGGGCGCCGCGCGGCGAAAGGCCGTAGCTGAACTGGCTGTCGCTGCGGGTAAAGGCCACCAGCCGCTGTACATAATCCAGCAGCGCCGGGCTGGCCTTCACCTGTTTGACCTGCTGTTGGATCTGCGCCAGTTGCTCTTTATCCACCAGCGGCTCCATGGCGCGTATGCGCGCCCGCGGGTCTACCCCCTCAAACAGCAGCCGCTCGGAGGCGGGGCTGGGGTAGCCCAGGGAGATGCGCATTAAAAAGCGGTCGAGCTGCGATTCCGGCAGGGGGAAGGTGCCGCTTTGCGACAGGGGATTTTGCGTGGCTATGACAAAAAAGGGTTCGGGCAGGGGGCGGCTTTTGCCCTCGATGGTGACTTGCCCCTCCTCCATGGCCTCCAGCAGGGCGCTTTGGGTTTTGGGCGAGCTGCGGTTGATCTCGTCGGCGAGCAACACCTGGGTGAACACCGGGCCAGGGTGAAACTTGAACACCCCTTCGTTCTTCTCAAAGATCGCCACCCCGAGGATATCCGCCGGCAGCAAATCGCTGGTGAACTGCACCCGTTCAAACTCCAGCCCCAACACCTTGGCCAGGCAGTGGGCGAGGGTGGTTTTGCCCATGCCGGGCAGGTCTTCAATCAATAAATGGCCGCGGGCAAACAGGCAGGCGAGGGCCAGGCGCACCTGCTGGTCTTTACCCAGCAGTACCTGGTCGATTTGGTCGATGATGCGGTTAATCAGTGGTTGCATGGCACCTTCTTGTTATACATGTGAAAGGGTTTAACGAGTTATAGATCAATAACCTGGCTTGTACACCCAGCCATCCCCCAGGATACTTTTGGCGCGCTGGTGGCGCAGTTGGTACAGCTCCAGCTGTTTGCGCACTAGCAGTTCACGCTTGGGGTCAGTGATGCCTTTAAGCTGTTCGCGCAGTTGGGCGATGCGGGTGTCGTTGGGAATCACCCGGATCAGGGTTT
>CAMLRI010000265.1 GCA_946482385.1 uncultured Cellvibrio sp. | reverse complement strand
TCATGATCCGGGCAAATACCTGGCCGATTTTGCCAGTGCCAATTACGCCCACGGTTTTGTCCACCAAATCGAACCCCAGCAGGCCATTCAGCGAGTAGTCGTTTTCGCGCACCCGGTGGTGGGCGCGGTGGAGGTTGCGGTTAAGCATCAAAATCAACCCCAGGGCATGTTCGGCCACGGCGTGGGGGGAATATTCCGCCACCCGCGCCACCCTTATGCCCAGGCGCTGGGCCGCGGCCAGGTCTACCTGGTTGTAGCCGGCGCAGCGCAGCGCCACCAGTTTTATCCCCAGGCTGGCCAGCTGTTCCAGGCTGGTGGCATCCACATGGTCGTTAACAAAACAGCACACAGCGCCACAGCCCTGGGCGAGCAGGGCGGTGTGGGCGTTGAGCTGGGTTTCGTGGAAGATCAGTTGGTGCGGGTTGCCCACTTGTTGGTTGGCGCGGGTTAAAAATTCGCGGTCGTAGGCTTTGGTGCTAAATACGGCGACTTGCATGGTCATCGCTCCCTAACAGCTAACAGATGAATGCATCCAGTGTAGGTGATTGACGCGCGCGGGGTTTGATATGGGTTAAATCATGGCTGGGCTGGGGTGGTTTTTTCCCGCAATGCCTTATCCATTTCCCCCGCCAGTTGCGCCAGCAGTTCGCCATAGGCTTTGGCCATGGCGGAAGGGTTGCGGGGGCATTCCAGGCGGCGAATAAAATGCTGGCGGCTGGCGCTGGTGTGGCTGTGGTTATCGAACAATTCCCAGGTGGCGTGGATGCTGGCGCCCTGGTCGTCGAGGTTGAGCGAATGCACCTGCACTCTCAGGCTCAGCGGTGGGCGGCTGTCGCTGCGCCAGGGAAAGTGGATCAGCATGCGCGCCGGGTCTTGCCGGGTGAGGTTGAGTGCCAGCACCCGCGCTATGCCTTTATCCAGCGGCTCGGCCCAAAAGGCATTGGGCAGTTGTTGCAGCGCCTGGTTGTTTTTGCTGAACACCATTTGGTTGCGCTTTAAATAGTCGGCGATTTCAATTGGGCCTATGCCAATCAATTGCTGTATGCCCTGGGGCGCCGGCGCATCTACCTGGGGGGCGCTGAGCAGGTAGTAATCCTTGTGCGGCGATTGTTGGCAGCCGGCCAGCCAAACCAATGGCAATACCAGGCTGTAAATTCCTATGTGGCGAAGCAGTCGCATCATTATTTTTCCTCTTCCGGTGTTTGTTTGCCGCGCCAAATGGCCTCGGGCTGTTGCTCCAGGGTTTCACTCAGGCTGCGAAAGGCGCGGGCGGCATCGCTAATATCCTGCAGGCTGGTGTTGAGCTGGTTAACCAGGGGCGCATCCTCGGCGAGGTTGTTGTTCAGGGTGGCGGCCAGGCGTTCAAATTGTTGCAAGCTCTGCTGCAAACGGTTGAGGCTGGCGTTGAGGTTGTGCGCCACATGCGGTGTTTGTTGGTTGAGTGTGGCGAGCAGTTTATTAAATTCGCTGCTGCTGGCATTGAGGTCGCGGGTGATCTGCGCCATGTCGCGGTCGAAGTTGTCACTGGTTTGGTTAACCGAGCGGGCGGCCTGGTCGACACTTTGCAAGGTGGTTTGGATCAGCCCGCTGCTGGCGATTTTGTGCAGCTCCTGCGCCAGTAGGTCCAGGCTGCCAATCAGGCCTTTCACATTCATCTCTTGCAGGTTTTTGGAAATCTCGTCGAACTCTGTTGCCACTGTGGGCAATTCAAAAATATCGTCCTGCAAGTTGTAAAGGTGCACCGGTGTGCCGGGGAAAAAATCCAGTTCCACATAGAGCAAACCCGTTAAAAAACTTTGGAAATTAAGCTGGGCGCGCAGGCCTTGGTCTATGGCATCCTGAAAAAAATCATCGGATACGCCCATACCTTTGCTGGTAATGCGCTGCATCACCAAATCGGCGGTTACAGCGGTAACCGGTGGTTGGTTGTCGGTTTGGAAGTTGAGTTGGATATCGACAATATCGCCCAGCACTACACCTTTTAATTTAACCGGCGCACCCACTTGCAGGCCCTGTACCGAGGCATCGAAGTACATAACCACCCGCTCTTTGTGGCTAAAGAGTTTGCCGCCGGAAAAAAACAGCAGGGCGATAAATACCAGCACAAAGGCGCCTACCACAAAGCTGCCGATATGAAGGGATTTGGGGTTGCTCATAATGCATCCTTAATGGAGTTAGCTGGCCATATTGGCGGTGCCGGCGCGGCTTAAAAATTGCCGCACTTTTTCATTGCGGCTGTGTTGCACCAGGTGTTTGGGGTCGCCGCTGTCGAGCATGGTTTGCGCCTGGGCGTCGAGGAATACGCAGTGGGTGCCTATGGATAAAATACTGGGCAGCTCGTGGGACACAATAATCACGGTGGAATCCAGCGCGCTGCAAATTTGTTGGATTAGTTGATCCAGGCGCAGGGAGCTGATGGGGTCCAGCCCGGCGGATGGCTCATCAAAAAATAATAATTTGGGGTCCAGCGCCAGCGCCCGCGCCAAGCCGGCGCGCTTGTGCATGCCGCCGCTGATTTCGGCGGGGTAAAAATCTTCAAAACCGGCCAGGCCAACCAGGGCGAGTTTGTAGGCCACGGCATCGGCAATTTGTTTTTCCGTTAGCTCTGTGTAGAGCTGCATGGGCAGGGCAACATTTTCCGCCAGGGTCATACTGGAAAAAAGCGCGCCCGATTGGTAGGTAATACCCCAGTTTTTTAACAGCGCGAGCTGGGTGTCTTCATCGGCTTGGTAAAAATCTGTGCCCTGGTACAGCACTTGGCCTTTGCTGGGGGCGAGTAGGCCGATCATGTGTTTGAGCAGGGTGGTTTTGCCGCAGCCGCTGCCGCCGATAATGAAAAAAATATCGTTTTTGCGCACCGTAAAATTCAAGCTGTGCTGCACCACCCGGCTGCCGTAGCCGATGCTGAGATCGCGCACTTCGATAAAGGGAGGGGAGTCATTCATAAGGTTTTAGTTCGCTGCGTGGGGTCTGGTGATCTGTTGGGTGAGACTCGCCGTGAACCCATCCCTGGGGGCTCGTCGACAAGATCCCTCTTGTCGACGGTCTCACCCAACAGATCACCAGACCCCTGAAAGTCATTCACTAAATTCCCAATTTATCGTAAAGGATATTAAACGCTGCATCGGCCACTACCAGGTACACAATCGCGCGCACCACGGCGTTGGTGGCGGCCATGCCCACGGCATCGGAATTGCGCCCGCAGTGAATGCCCGCCTGGCAGCCGGCAATCGCAATCAGCATGCCGAAGAAAATACTTTTAACCAGCCCGGTGGAAATATCCACCCAGCCCACCGCGCCCTGGGTTTGCAAAATATATTGGGTGAAGTTTACATCCATACTGGTGGCCACAATGGCGCCGCCCACCATGCCCACCACATTGGCGTAAATACACAGCAGCGGCATTACCAACACCAGCGCCAGCAAACGAGGCAGCACTAAAAATTCGATGCTGGAAATGCCCATGGTTTTAAGCGCGTCTATTTCCTCGTTCACCTGCATGGTGCCCAGCTGTGCGGCGTAGGCGGCACCGGTGCGGCCGGCCATAATTACCGCGGTCATCAGCGCGCCCATTTCCCGCACCATGCCCAGCGCCACCAAATCCGCTACATAAATTTGCGCGCCCAGCTGGCGCAGCTGCACCGAGCCGAGGTACGCCAGGATCATCCCCACCAGCAGGGCAATCAGGGTAACTATGGCCAGGGCGCGGGGGCCGGCTTGCTCAACAAAATAGGCAATATCGCTGCGGCGGGTTTTGGCCTGGCCGCGCAGCCATTGGCTGAAGGCGAGGCTGGTGTCGCCAATAAAAATCAGTGTGGTGCTGGTGCCTTGCCAGGCGTTGCTTAACCACTGCTGCCAATGGTTGTTGGCGCCTGTGGCGGTGGGTTGATGGGGCGTTATGGCTGTGGCCAGGCGCAATAATTGTTGCAGGCCATCGGGCGCGTGTTGGCTGTCGAGTTGGATTTGGCGGGCATCGCACCAGCGCGCCAATTGCAGCAGGGCAATGGCGAGGCTGGAGTCCCAGTCGCCCAGTGCCTGGGTGTTGAGTTGCAGGCTGGTGACCGGGCTGGCGTTATTGGCTATGGCCTGGCACAGGGCTTCGCCATCGGGCGCTGCGCCCAGCTGCCAGTTGCCACTTAAGTGCAACTGGCAGGGGGATTGTGATGTGTCCAGCCGGAATTCGGGGCTTGCCATAAACCGCCTTGAATGTTTCAACCTTGATGTGATGTAACAGGATCATAGCCCGCCTGGGGCGCAAGTGTGAATTTAGTGGCTGTAAAAATCTGGTATGAGCTACACAGTGCGAGGAAAGAATACCGTCTCGCTCAGGATCGAGTGAGGCATGGATGCCGATCT
>CAMLRI010000264.1 GCA_946482385.1 uncultured Cellvibrio sp. | reverse complement strand
GGATACCCGGACTATACCGACACCACCGCGGCCGCTGGCGGTGGCTATGGCAGCTATGGTGTCGGTATGCAGGTTCATCAATTTAGGCTTTGCTGTCAGCCTTTTCGATTTGGCGGGTGATGACATACTGCTGGGTGATCGAGAGTATGTTGTTGGTGACCCAGTAAAGCACCAAACCGGCGGGGAACCACAGGAACATAAAGGTAAACAGGAAGGGCAGCATATTCATGATGCGCGCCTGCATAGGATCGGTGGGTTGTGGATTAAGTTTTTGCATGGCCCACATGGTGGCGCCGTAAATAATCGGCAGTACAAAGTAGGGGTCCATACGCGACAAGTCTTCAATCCACAGGAAGAAGGGCGCGTGGCGCAGCTCCACCGATTCCATCAATACCCAATACAGGGCGATAAACACTGGCATTTGGATCAGCAATGGCAAGCAGCCGCCGAAGGGGTTTACCTGCTCGGTTTTGTACAGCTTCATCATCTCTTGCGAGAATTTTTGGCGGTCATCGCCATAGCGCTCTTTTAACTCAACCAGTTTGGGCTGCAGCTTGCGCATCTTGGCCATGGAGCGGTAGCTGGCGGCAGACAGGGGGAAGAACAGCAGTTTTACCGCTACGGTCAGGCCGATAATGGCCAGGCCCCAGTTGCCCAGGAAAGTGTGGATAAATTTCAGGAAGGCAAACAGGGGTTTGGCAATCCACCACAGCCAGCCGTAGTCCACGGTCAAATCCAGGTAGGGGGAGATCTGCTCCAGGCGTTCGGTATCCTTGGGGCCGGCGTAGAAACTGGTTTTTACCGAACCCTGGGCCTTGGCTTCCACCACCAGCGGCTGGGCGGTAAAGCCAAACAGGTAGATATCCTGGTTGGGCAGCTTGCGCAAACGGTAGGTAATTTGGCTATTGGCGTCGGGCACCCAGGCGCTGATGAAATAGTGCTGCACCATGGCCACCCAGCCACCCTGGCGGCTGGTTTCTATGGCCTGGTTGGCGACATCGTCAAAGGTGACTTTTTTGTAGTTTTCTTCACTGGTGGTAATGGCTGCCCCCAAATAGGGGTTCATTTCCAGGGCGCTGACCTTAATAAAGTTCTGGCTGTCGCGTTTGATTTGGCCGTAGAGCTGGGCGCTCCAGGGAGTGTCGCCCTGGTTGTCGACCAGGTATTCAACCCCAATCAGATAATCGCCGCGCTTGAAGCTAAAGCGCTTGGTGATCTGCGCGCTGCCCTGTTGCAGGGTTAAATCCACTAGCAGTTCATCACTGCCTTCTTTTAATTCATAGCGGGTGCTGGCGCTGCTGAACACCGGGCGGCCTTCGGCGGTGTCTGTGCCATTGATGCCCACCAAGCCGCTCTGGGCAACATAGGTGTGGTTGTTGCGGTTATCCAACAACACAAAGGGCTGGTCGGGGGTATCCAATTTGGCGAAGTGGCGCGGCAAGGCCAGGCTGACAATATCGCCACCGCGCGGGTCTATGGTTACCAGCAAACTATCGGTTTGCACCTGGATCAACTCGGTGCTGGCTGGGCTGGTGGCCGCTGCCGGCTGGGGCAGGTTATCGGCGCTGGGAATATCGCTGGCCGCTGGATCGGCAGGGATTTCAGCCGCTACTGAACTGCTGGCCGCAGCGGGTTGTTGTGGCTGTTGTTCCTGAAATTGGTTGTAGCGGATAAACAACATCAGGACCACCGCAGCTATAGCGGCGAGGAGGAGGTTCTTTTGCCAATCCATCTTAGTGTTTGCCATGAGTAGAGTGAGTGTGAAGGTGTGGGCAGCAGGGCTGTTTGCGCTCGGGCACAGGATCCAACCCGCCGGGATGCCAGGGGTGGCATTTTATAAGGCGTCGCGCTGTTAGATAAATACCTGCTAAAAATCCGTGGGTTGTTAAGGCTTCCTCGGCATAGTGGGAACAGCTGGGGTAAAAACGGCATTGATTGCCCACCCAGGGGCTGAGCAGGTAGCGGTAGCCGTGGAGCAGTTTAACCCCCAGCCACACCAGGGCGGCATTGAGCTTAGCGATTAACACTGGCGACCGCTGCATTGGGCTCACGGGTTTCTCCTGCCTGGCGGGCTTTTTTGAAAATACGCTGACACTGCTGCTGGAACTGGGCGACAAACTGGGGATTATCCAGCTCGGCCAGGCCTTTGCGCGACAACACAATAACATCTAAACCGCTAAAGTCTTGTTGCTGCAGACGAAATTGTTCGCGCACCAAACGCTTGAAGCGATTGCGGGCAACAGCAAGTGACAGGTGTTTTTTGGCCATAACCAATCCCAGGCGGGGGTGGTCTAAACCATTGGGGCGGGCGAGGATCAGGAAAAACTGGTGTGAAGCGCGGAAGGGGGCGTTATCGAAAACCGCTTGGAAATCGCTAGAGCAAAGCAAGCGCAAGGACTTGCCAAAGGCATGCTTCACTCTAGGGATACCTGGCTAAGCATTAAACGCGAGTCAGCTGCTTACGGCCTTTAGCGCGACGACGAGCCAAAACCAAACGGCCGTTTTTGGTAGCCATACGGGCACGGAAACCGTGGTTGCGAACGCGCTTGAGATTGCTGGGCTGGAATGTTCTTTTCATGACACTAACCTGTTGTTAAAAAATAACGATTTACCAAACCGCGATAAATCGAGCCAAAAGAAATCTGCTGGATCACTGACAGGGCATAGCCCCTGGATCAGACCGCTCACCGCTAGCGGATGAGGGCTAACGGGTAAAAGGACGCGGGATTCTAAAGAAAGGGCGGCGCTAAAGCAAATATTTTTGGCCATTTTATCGACAATCCGGGGCGGAATTTGCCGGTTAAAGGTTTTACCGGTTTGCTACCAGTTAACCCAGTGGTTATCAACAGGTTTATCCACAGTTGTGGTGTTTTTAAGTTGATTCAGGCGCCTATAGCAGTTTTGCATCGATTTTGTAACTGGTTGAATTTAATCAGCTAATTACTCTTGATTGCGATTTATTTTGCGCTTTCTTGTGGATAACTCAGGGGGTGCGGAGTAGACTAGCCAGCCTTTCCCCGGGTTGTTGCCAGATCGCTGGCTTGCCTTGGGGGTATCTTCGCATTATCCCGGTTTCAGTTTGTATTGGGTTGTATAACCCCGAGCTTTCTTTGCTCGAAAATTGCCGGGTTAAGCGCAGTTTCTGTAATAAGCCTGTGTTTCTACAATAAATGCTATAGGAGTGGTTGTTTTGCCGCAGTCAGTTTGGAAATTATGTGCCGCCAGTTTGCAGGATGAATTGCCATCGCAGCAATTCAACACCTGGATTCGGCCGCTGCAAATTGATGAATCGGCCAGCTCCGACGAGTTGCGTTTATTGGCGCCCAACCGTTTTATTTGCGATTGGGTCAGCGAGAAGTTTTTACACCGCATCCGCGAATTGGTTAATCACTATGGCCAGGGCAGGTTGCTGCAAGTGGCTGTTAGTGTATTGCCGCGCCAAGCGCCTGGCTTTGTGTTGCCCAGCCGGCCATCAACGCCGCCAGAAGCTGTTGAGCCCAAGCGCCCCCAGGAACCGGTAAATCCCCCTGCGACAGTTGCTGAAACAGAGCAGCAATCCGCTTACCTGATACCGGCACCCGCTGCCCGCACCGATGACGCCAGGGCCAGTGATCTTGTCGATAGCCTTGCCCGCACCCCGGATATAGAAGTGGAGGGTGGCCTCAAGCACAGCAACTATTTAAATACTGCCTCCACCTTTGCCAGTTTTGTGGAAGGCAAGTCCAACCAATTGGGTTTGGCGGCGGCGCGCCAGGTGGCAGAAAATCCCGGCGGTGCCTACAACCCCCTCTTTATATATGGTGGTGTCGGCCTGGGTAAGACCCACCTGATGCAGGCGGTGGGCAATGCCATGGTGGCCAGAAACCCCAACGCCAAGGTGGTTTACCTGCATTCCGAGCGTTTTGTGGCTGATATGGTTAAAGCCTTGCAGCTCAACGCCATCAACGATTTCAAACGCTATTACCGCTCCATGGATGCGCTCTTGATCGACGACATCCAGTTCTTTGCCGGTAAAGAGCGCTCCCAGGAAGAGTTTTTCCACACCTTTAACTCGCTGCTCGAGGGCGGCCGCCAGATTATCCTGACTTGTGACCGTTTCCCTAAAGAAATCAATGGTTTGGAAGAGCGATTGAAATCCCGTTTCGGCTGGGGCCTCACCGTAGCGGTAGAGCCGCCGGAGCTGGAAACACGGGTGGCGATCCTGATCAAAAAAGCCGAGCAGGCCAATATCGACTTGCCCCATGAGGCTGCTTTTTTTATCGCCCAGCGTATTCGCGCCAATGTGCGCGATTTGGAAGGGGCCCTTAAACGGGTGATTGCCAGCGCTAACTTTACCGGCCGCGCCATTGATGTGGAG
>CAMLRI010000263.1 GCA_946482385.1 uncultured Cellvibrio sp. | reverse complement strand
GCGGAGATGGGCATTGCGGTCTTTCAGCAGGGCGCCGTCTATGCCTATTTCGCCAACCTCATTGACCAACACCGACCAAACCTCCTGCTCGGGCTTGGCTTTGAGCAACTGGGTAATGGCCGTGGTTTTACCCACGCCGAGAAAGCCGGTGATGATATTGGTGGGGATTAGCTTGGACATAGGCATCTCACAGTAAAATCAGCGCGGGCATTCTACACAGCCTCGGCCGCCTCAAACCATTGCGGGAAGGGATCGGGCAGGCTGCGCCAGTAATCCTGGCCGCGCAGCAGTTCCACCTCGGTTAACAAACAGGCATCCAGCTGGCGCACCAGCGCCGCCTGGTCCAGATTCTGGCCAATAAACACCAACTCCTGGCGCCTATCGCCAAAGGGCTCCTGCCATTTTTCCATGATGTAATTCACCTGCTCCTCGTCGTCCGGCCACTCCTCCCTGGGCACTGACTGCCAAAACCGGCCCGCCGCTCCCTGCTGCGCCACGCCGCCGGCCTGGCTCCACTGCCCCGCCCACTGGGGCCGCGACGCCAGCCAAAAAAACCCTTTGGAACGCAGCAACCTGCCGCCACCGGGGGCCTGATCCGCCACAAAGGCCTCGCTAAAAAAATCGTAGAGTTTTTGCGGATGAAAGGGGCGGCGGGCGCGATAAACAAAACTGCCGATACCATACTCCTCGGTTTCTGGCCGGTGTTCGCCGCGCATTTCCTGCAGCCAGCCGGGCGCCTGGCGGGCGCGCTCCATGTCGAACTTATGGGTGTTGAGCAGCTTGGCCAGGGGCACCTGGCCGCGCACCATGGGGATAATTTCGGCGACCGGGTTCAAACGGCGCAAAATCGCCGTTAGCTCCCGAACCTGCGCCTCGGCCAGCAGGTCGGTTTTACTGATCAGCAGCAGATCGCAAAACTCAACCTGCTCAATCAGCAAATCCGCCACTGTCCGCTCATCCTCCTCGCCCAGGTGCTCGCCCGTTTCCTGCAGGGAAAAGGCCTCCTGGTAATCGCGCAAAAAATTCACCCCATCCACCACTGTCACCATGGTGTCCAGGCGGGCCAGTTGCGCCAGCCCCTGCCCCTGCTCATCCGCAAAGGTAAAGGTTTCCGCAATGGGCAAAGGCTCGGAGATACCGGTGGATTCAATTACCAAATAATCAAAGCGCCCCTCCCGCGCCAGGCGGCTAACCTCCAGCAGCAGGTCCTCGCGCAGGGTGCAGCAAATGCAGCCATTGCTCATCTCCACCAGCTTTTCCTCGGCGCGGCTCAGAGCCACCTGCTGGTTCACCAGGGCAGCATCAATATTCACCTCACTCATATCGTTCACTATCACCGCCACCCGCAGGCCCTGGCGGTTGTTGAGGATATGGTTGAGCAGCGTGGTTTTGCCGGCCCCCAAAAAGCCGGATAAAACGGTAACGGGTAAAAGCTTCATAGGTTGCGACTCCATCATTTTCAAAAATACGTTATAACATAACACTTTAAGAGAAAACCCAATAGCCACCAAGCGTCCACATCCCGCCCCCACCCGATCAAACCCCCTATTGTCACCTTGAGTAACACCAAAAATGTATACGTTTACATATATTATTCATGACAATAAGCAACCGATAACAATGAAAAATGCGCCATAGCAATAACCACACAACATCATTAACACAATGATTTTATTGATATTTATATAAAAACAGCACAAAACAAAACTTAACAAATTAACTTTATAGATAAAAATACCCCTGTTACCCACAACAAAATAAGCGTCAATCCATTTGAAAATGTATACGGTTACAAATAGGATTGAATAAGGGTGGGGCAAATCAGTTTGCCGCGCCCCCAGCGCACAACTTCCACGCTGCCCGTAAGACGCATCGCATAACGATAAATCCTGTTGCGCCAGCAAGTTACCGGCAGCACCAAAACACACAAAAAAACCAATTGGAATCTAACCATAGAGGTGACCAATGTCCGCTTTAAACAATAGATGGCGACTCAAGCCACTGGTACTTGCAACGCTCTGCCTCGGCCTGCTGGGCGGCTGCCTGGACGAGTCCAAAACCAACAATGAACAGGTGAGCTACACCCCGGAATTCCGCGAGCTGGGTGTTATCGCCGGCGACAACGCCGAATTCGAAAAAGGCCAAATGGTCACCCTATCGGGCAGGCTGGTGGGCACAGTCACCAACCAAAGCCTGCTGTGGGAACAGGTCAGCGGCACCACCGTCACTGGCATCAGCGACTGGACCCAGCCCAGCCTCAGCTTTATGGCGCCCGACATTAGCGGGATGGAGGTATTGAAGTTCCGCATTTCTGCCCGCGACCCGGAAGGCAATATCATCAACGACGAGGATGGCAATCCCCTGGTCGATGAGGTGGAAATACTGGTGTTCGACCCGGCGGTAGTAGTAACCCTGGAAGCCGAAGACACCAACTTTGCCTCCCTGGTTGGCGGCGCCACCCTGGTGAGCAATGGCCCCAACTATATCTCTGGTGCCGCAGGCTCCCACACCGCCGACATCACCCCCGGTGCCAAGGTGGTTTACTCCATTCCCTCGGGCAGCACCATCGGCGAACAAACCCTCAACGCCGGCTTCTACACCCTTTATGTGCGCTATGCCATTCCCGCCTCCTACGGCGGCAAGATGGGTATGGTCAGCGTTAATGGTGTGGACGCCACTGTGCCCTTCCTGGCCACCAGCAACTGGATCAATGGCCGTATTGATGTGATTAAGTTGAACGAAGGCGACAACAGCATCGAAGTGGGCGGCGGCTGGAACTACTACCGCATCGACAGCATCCTGCTGATCCCTGCCCCAGCCCCGGCCAAGCCCCTGCCCGTTGCCTCCAGGCTGGTTAACGATAACGCCACTACCGCCACCAAAGACCTGATGGAATTCCTGGTGGCCAGCTACGGTGAAAAAACCCTCAGCGGCCAAACCGAATTTGTCGATTACAACGACCCGGACAACAAAACCGGCCTGCGGGATTTTGAGCGAGTGGTAGAAATTACCGGTGGCGATGCCCCCGCCATTGTGGCCTTTGACTTGATGGACTACTCCAGCTCCCGCGTTAATTGCGGCGCCGAGCCAGGCACCCTCAGCGAAGACATGATTGCCGAGCACAACAACCGCAACATTATCCTCTCGCCCCTGTGGCACTGGAACGCGCCCACCAAACTGAAAGATGCAGATTGCTCCGGCACTGGCGATACCGCCTGGTATTCCGGCTTTTACACCCGCGCGACCGATTTTGATTTGGCGGCGGCCCTGGCTGACCGCGACGGCGCAGACTTCCAGGCACTGATTTCCGATATGGATGACATAGCGGCCGAGCTGAAAAAATTTGCCGATGCCGATATTCCACTGCTGTGGCGCCCACTGCACGAAGCGGAAGGCGGTTGGTTCTGGTGGGGCGCAGCCGATGCGGCATCCCTGCGTGAACTGTGGAAGGTCATGTACGAACGCTTTACCGATGTGCACCAACTCAACAACCTGATTTGGGTTTACACCGCTGCCGATGGCATCGAAGCCGAGTGGTACCCAGGTGATGACTATGTCGACATAGTGGGTTATGACGGTTACGACGGCAAAAACGCCGACAATCCCTTCAAAACCCAATTCACCACGTTGAAAGACCGTTTTGATGGCAAAAAATTGGTAGCACTGACCGAAGTGGGCACCATCCCCAATGTGGAATTGCTGCACCAACAAAACGCCTGGTGGGCTTACTTTGTAACCTGGAGTTCCGAGTTCAGCAGCGACTACGGCCCCGCCAATGCTGACGCTGATAAAACTCGCGCGGCTTACAGTTTTGCCGGCACCCTGAATTTGGATGATGTACCCGGTGGCCGCGAAAAAGTAGAAGCGGGTTTGTATGAAGGTTTTGAATGGTCACTTCCCAGCAACTGGCATGCGCAAATCAACTGGGTTACTACCACTGGTACCAAGCTATCTAACAACTGGTCTGCAAGCCAGGATTATTCGCTCTCTGTCACCAAAGACCTGAGCGCAGCCACTGATCCCACCAGTGTGATCCTGCAAAACTATCCGGAAGGTGGTTTCAATATTACTGGCAAGCAAACGCTCACCCTGGTTGGTTATACCAACAACGCTGGCGCAAGCACTAGCGCAAAATTGTGGATCAAACACGGCCAAGCTCAAACATGGAAGGAAGCAGACGCAGTGATAGCCAATGGCGAAGTCAGCTTGTCTATAGACATTACCGACCTTAATCATTTGGCCGCTGTGGGTGTGCAATTCCAAAACTTCGATCCCACCAGTACCAATGCCACCTTTGCGATAGACAAAGTAATGCTGGACAACGAAATCCTCTATGACTTTGAGCCTATATCTGCACCCTGGTATGCGCAA
>CAMLRI010000262.1 GCA_946482385.1 uncultured Cellvibrio sp. | reverse complement strand
AGCCGCTGACCTTTAATGCCGCTGGCTTGATTAATGGCCAGCAGCAGGTGCAGCTGGAATTGGTGCCTTTTTTCCGCGTGCATGAATCGCGCTATAGCATTTATTTGCCCTATTCCTCGGCGGAGGATCTCGCCCAGGCCCGCGCCCGTGCCGCAGCCGATGAGCAGGCGCGCCTGGCGTTGCAGGCAAAAACCATCGACCAGGTGGCGCCCGGTGAACAGCAGCCGGAATCCGATCATTTTTATAAAGGTGAGCTGGCCGAGGCGGGTTTGTACAACGGCCGCCACTGGCGCCACAGCCGCGCCTGGTTTAGCTATGAGTTGAACGATAAAAAGCAGGAAGCAAAAATTTTGCAAATTACCTATGCCGGTGTGGATGCCGGCCGCGAGTTTGAAATCCACTTGAATGGCGTGTTGTTGGCGCGGGTAAAATCCTTGGGCAGTGCCGAGGAATTTTTTACGGTGGACTATGCAATTCCGGCAGCGCTGGTGCAACAGGCCAAGGGCAAATACACCCTTAAGTTTGTGGCCAAGCCAGGTTCTATTGCCGGGGGTATTTATGGGGTGCGTTTATTGCGTGAGTGATGTCAGACGAGGAAAGCAGCGCGTCCCGCTCGGGGACGAGCGAGGCATGGATGCCGACCTCGAGCCTATCTCAAGCCTATCTCGAGCCTATAGGGAGGTATTTACGTGGGACGCGCTGCTTTCCGTTGGCTTTGCAGTGGGCTCCATGGCTTTATCGGCCACAACCAGCGGTAGCGTGAAATAAAAACAGCTGCCCTGGCCTTCGTGGGAATGGAAACCAATAGTGCCACCCAAGCGCTCGATAATAATTTTGCAAATGCTCAGCCCCAAACCTGTGCCTTCGTGGTGGCGGGTATTGGAGCCGTCGGCCTGTGCGAATTTTTGGAAAATGCGCGCGCGAAATTCCTCGGGTATGCCCATGCCCTGGTCGTGCACTGCCACCCGCGCGCTATCGCCTTCAATACTCAATTCCACCCGCACTTCTTCGCCGCGCCCGTGGGAAAATTTAATCGCATTGGATAACAGGTTGCTCATCACTTGCAGCAGCCGGTCGCTATCCACCTCCACCCAATATTGTTCGGGTTGGGGCACAGCCGACACCAGGCGCAGGTTGATGCCATAGCGGCTCGCATAACCCTGGTTGTGCTCCAGCGCCTGCTCCAGCAGCCGGTAAATGGGCAGTTGCTGCAGTTGCAATTCCAGCTGGCCAAATTCGAGTTTGTCGATATCGAGAATATCGTTTACCAATCGCCCCAAACGCTCGGCGTTGTTCTGGGCAATTTGCAGCAGTTGCGCCATTTGCGCGGGCACTTCGCCCAGTTTGCCGCTGCGCGCCAGGCTGAGTGCGCCGCGTATGGAGGTAAGCGGTGTGCGCAGTTCGTGGCTAACGGTGGAGATAAATTCGCGCTTGAGTTTATCCATGCGTTTGCGCGCGCTCACATCGTGAATGATCAGGCTGTACAGCTGGCGCTCGCCCAGCGCCATGGGGTTGATGCTTAGCTCCAGCGCCAGCTCCTGGCCGGTTTGGGTGTGCCCCGATGCTTCCTGCAGGCCATTGTGGACGGGGACTGTCCCCGGTTTGAAGTGGTCGGCCAGGGCGGGCAACAGCAGGCCTATGGGGCGTTGCTGCAGGTCGGTGGGGGCATAGTCAAACAGGGCTGCAGTAGCCGGGTTGGTTTTTTAGATCTGGCCCTGGTCGTCAATGACCAGTATGGCCTCGCTGGCATTATCGAGGATGGCAGCCAGCTCCTGGGTTTGCCGGTCTACCAATTGTTTGATGTGTTGGGCGCGGCCGCTGACCAGCAACAGGAACCCGCCCAGCAGCCCGCAAAACAACAGGCCGCCAGCCAGCACAAACCAGGATTCCAGGCTCACCTGGCTGGCGAGGAAGCGGCTGGTTGGGGTGATGCTGACCTGCCACTCCCGCCCGCCAATGCTAAGGGTTTCGCGGCTGGTCATGGCGCTGGCATAGGGTGGCAATTGGTGTATGGATTGGCCATAGATTGGCAGTGGCTGCTGGGGCTGGGTGATGTCTAGTAGCCGCACGTCATAAAGACCTTTATCGAAGCTTTGCAGGGCAGTTTGGATGAGCTCTTCGATACGAATAATGGCGGTGGTGTAGCCGCGTACCTGGGCGCGCCTTTCAGAGAGGGTGCTGGGGGTGGCTATCTGTTGATATACCGGCAGGAAAAGTAGGGCGGAGAGTGTTCCCGGTGGATCCTGTACCAGTTGTAAGGGGGCGCTGAGGCTGGCTTGGCCGCTATCGGTTGCGTTTTCCAGTGCCTGGCGGCGGGGTGGGTTGGAGGCAACGTCATAACCCAGGGCACCCTTGTCGGTCATTACCCCATCCATAAACCTCACTATCACATATTCGGGGCGCGCTCCGGCGCTTACACGCTCTTTCTTCTCGTTCCGTTCATTAATGCCCAGGGGTGCCCCCTCTTGCCGCAATTGTTGTTCCACCGTTTGGCGTTGGGCATGGGCTACCCGCTGGTTCCAGGACAGGGCGGCTATGCCTTTGTGGCGAATCACTACATGCTCCACAAAGGTAGCGAACTCATCCGCTGTGACTTCTTGCGATGCGACAAACAGGCCGCGCAGGGTGGCCAGGCTGTGGGTGATGGTGTGCAGCTGGTCGTTGAGGGCGTTAATAATCAGGTGCCCCTGCTGCTGGAACAGGGTTTCCTGCTTGCGTTGTTCATTGCGGCTGGCGGCAATAAATACCAGTACCACCACCAGGCAGCTGGCCAGCAGCGGGCCGGCAACGGTGCTGAGCCGCCCGCGCCACAGCCAGCGCGGCTCGCCGAACAGCACCAGCATCAGCGGGGTGGCAATCAGCACCCCTATGGTGTCGCCGACCCACCAGGTCCACCAGGTGTAAAGGGCGTTGTCCAGGGGGATTATGTCGTTGAGGTAGAGGCTGAGGGTGCCCCAGCTGGCGCTGAGGCTGGTGGCTATAGGCCCGCCCAGGGCAAAAAACGCAAAGATACTGCGCTCGTCGGTTAAATCGTTGCGGCGCCCCAGGTAACGGCGGATCAGCAGCCAGCCAAGTGCTATAGCGGCAGTGCTGCCCAGGGCGATTTCCACCGCCAGGCTCAGGCTGGCCCAGCTGGCCGGCGCCGGGCTGACCCAGAGGTTGAGTAGGCTGGAGCCCAGGAGCACCCCGGGCAGTAGCGGCAGGCCCCAAATCAGGCAGGCCCCCAGGCCTATGCCCATGGGCAGGAACAGCCCGGTGGTAAATCCGGGGGGTATGGCGAGCAACAGCGATAGGCGCCCGGCCATCACATAGGCCAGGCTAAGCAAGAGTATTCGCAGCACTAATAGGCGGCGACTTTGCTGGGCGGGATGAGAGGCTGTGGCTGTGTGGGGCATAGCAAGAACAATGGCGACTGATTAGCACAAGCCTAGCAGCTGTGGATCTAGTCGGCGCCGTAAGTTCTATTGATTGTTGCGGGGGGAGGAAAATATAAGAAAAGGGCTTGCGGGGCGGAAAGAATCCGGCGGCGAATGCCGCCGGATTGTGTCATTACTGACGGCTTTGCAGGCGCTTTCTGCTCAGTACCAGGCCGATCAGGCCCAGGCCAAGCAACAGCAGTGAGCCTGGCTCGGGTACGTCGCTGGTTTGCGCGACGAAGCGCAGGTTGTCGAAGACTACCCAGTCGCCATAGCCGCTCAGGTTTACGCGCTTGATGCCTTGTTGGGCGATACCGTTAAAGAAGCCACCGCAGCAGGGGCTGTTAACTTGCAGGGTTTCCAGCACATTGTTGAAGCTGTCGTAAGCGGTGTATGTCCAGCCATTGTTGTAGGCGCCGCCAATGAGACCGAAGGCAGAAACCACATCGTCAAAAATCAGGTTAAAGCTGGTGGGGCTGCCACCGGTGTTTTGCAGCGAGCGACCTTGGTCACCATAGGCGCCACCGCCACCACCGCAACCATTACAGATGGTCATGGTGCCGCCAACGCCTTGGATATCAACACCATTCAGATCCAGCAGGGCGTATTCGCCAGTGGCAACTGATTCAAAGTCGATCAGGGTTGAGCCGTTGAGGGCTGGGTCATTTGCAGAAGTGATTGGGGCGGCCTGAGCCAAACCGGCGCAGAGGGCAAGTGTTAAACCGCCGAGTAAACGAGTCAGTGAATTCATAGGTATGTCCTTTGTGGTGTCCTTGTTTAAATTGAAGTGAATGCCGTATGGGCACGGCCACTAAGCAGTTTTTGTGCCACTTTCATATCTGTTTGATTTTAATTGATTTTTTGTTTTTTCTGGGCGCGGTGGTGTCATGATTTTCGACACTGGCGCGGATTATTCGCTGTGCCCCGCAAACAGTTGCCCGGCCATATCCACTGCC
>CAMLRI010000261.1 GCA_946482385.1 uncultured Cellvibrio sp. | reverse complement strand
CAACACCCCATCCACCCGCTGCAAATGAGCGATCAGGGGCGAGCTGTGCAGATTCAGTGCTGCAAAATACTGCTCCGCCATAGGAGCTATGGCGCAGTTGGCGGGAAGGGGTAGTTGCTGTTCGATCAGCAAATACATGCGCGGTAAAAAAATAAATTGCAGCCACTGGGGAAAGCTGAGGGTATCGACAGCAAAAGGCTGTTGACTGGCAAAGGCTTCGGGCGGGGGTGGTTGCAGTTCCCACAGTCGCAACTCGCGCAATTCCTTTTCTATATCCATCAGAATTTCTGCAACAGCAAGGTGGCGATTGTTCATGGCTTATTTATGGATTACCTGGGTAAAAGGCGGCAGCGAATTTAAAATGGCTTTGCCATAGCGCTTGGTGATGATGCGGCGATCCAGCAGGCTGATGCGGCCGGTATCGCTTTCGGTGCGCAACAGGCGGCCGCAGGCCTGAATTAATTTGAGCGAAGCATCGGGCACGCTGATTTCCATAAACGGGTTTCCACCGCGGGCCTCCACCCATTCCGATAGTGCCGCTTCAATAGGGTCATCGGGCACCGCAAAAGGCAGCTTGGCAATAATCACATGGGTGCAATAGTTGCCGGGCAAATCCACGCCCTCGGCAAAACTGGCCAAACCAAAGAGCACACTGCCCTCGCCCGCATCTACCCGCGCCTTGTGCTGCACCAGCATTTCCTGTTTGGAACTGTCGCCCTGGATAATAATGCGCTCGCGCAGTTGCTCTGGTACGGCCTCATACACATCCAGCATTTGTTTGCGCGAGGAGAAGAGCACCAGGCTGGCTTCATTTAAATTAATTAAATTCGGCAAGTCATCAATAATTGCCAGGGTATGCTGCTCGGCGTTATTGGCTTCAATACAGGAGGCGGGAATTTCCAGGGTCGCCTGCTGGAAATTAAAGGGGCTGGGTACCAAGTGGTAATTGGCATCCAGCGGTGTACCGGCGCGCATTTGGAAGCGCTGGAAATTACCCAAAGCCGTGAGCGTGGCCGAAGTAACCACTGCACCGCACACTTTTTCCCACAGCGAATACTCGAGGGTTTTGGCGGCCAGTATAGGGCTGGAGCACACTTCCAAATCCAGGGTGCCAGATTGATCCACCGGTGTTAACCAGCGCGCGCGCGGCACACTGCCGGGTGCATCCGGCTTGGCGAAGCTGGCCCACAAATCGCGGTTGGCTTCGGCGCGCGCTTGCCAGGTGGCCACTACCGGGTAGTGGGTTTCCAAATCCACCTTGGGCACCGGGCAGTGGGGGTCGTCCATGGCCTCGGTGAGTTCGCTGGCCATTTTGTTCAGCAATTCCACCAGGCGATCAAAACTTTTATAAATTTCCCCGCAGTCGAGCAACAATTCTTCCGGCACTACACCATTGGGAAAACGATAATGGGATTGGCGCTCATCCAGCGCAATGCGCTGCGCCAAATTTTCAAAGCGCGGATAAAGGCGATCAAGGTTTTGCTTGGTTTCCATCAATTGCGCCGGCAACTGCTCACCGTAGCGATCAACATTGCCGGTACCACTAATAGCACCCAGCATGGCTCCCTGGGCTTTGTTGCACTGATCCAGCCACTTGCTGGTGGCCAGCATACGGCTGTGGTAAGCAAAATGGCTGAGGGCTTTTTGCGGCAAATGGTGGCCTTCGTCGAACACAAAAATGGCATCTTCCGGCGCGGGCAAAATGGCGCCGCCACCCAGGGCGAGATCCGCCAATACCAGATCGTGGTTGGTGACTATGCAATCCACCGAGTGGAGTGAATCCCGCGCTTTAAAAAAACTGCACACAGACACATTGGAGCAGCGCCGGCCAGTGCATTGGCGATGATCGGTGGTAATCACCTGCCAATCATTTTGTTCCAGGGCCTGGGGCCAGGTATCGCGCTCGCCATTCCATTTATTGCCGGCCAAGGCTTCCACCATATTTTGGTACAGCTTAATACTTTGCGCCGACACACTGGGGTATTCGTCTTCGTAGAGTGCGCGGGTGGGGTTCATACCGCTTTCGTATTCGGCAATCACATTATCGAGCTTGCTTAAACACAAATAACGGCTGCGCCCTTTGGCGAGGGTAAAAGAAAACGAGAGGCCGCTGTGGCGCATCAGCTCAGGCAAATCCTTATTCACAATTTGCTCTTGCAGCGCCACGGTTGCGGTGGATACCACTAATTTTTTGCCCAGGTATTTGGCGATCACCAAGGCCGGCAATAAATAGGCGATGGTTTTGCCGGTGCCGGTGCCCGCTTCGACGACACACAAGTGGGAACCGGCCTGCTCGCCGGAAATGCGGTGGTTTTCTTCATCCAGCTCGATATTGCCCAGGGTTTTGGCAATTTCGGCGATCATCAATTTTTGGCCGTAGCGCGGCTTAAGGCCTTTGCTTTCCAAAAACTGGCTGTAGGCCGACTGGATTTGTTTTTTTACCGCATCAGTGAGCATTGGCGAGTTTACTGATCACCGGATTGGCATAAATACCCAAGGCGATGTCGCGGTAGGCACTGGGAATGGCATTGATACGCGCTTCGAATTGCGCGCGCTCATCTGCCAGGGCAGCGCTGTTGTAGGGAATATTTTTATCGCTGTAATTCACTTGCGGTGCGCTGCCATGAAGTATTTCGTAGGCAATGCAATTGCTGGCGTGGAGCACATAATTGCCGAGGATTTCGCGGTCGAGATCGGCCACCAGGGCATCGGTATCCTGGTAATCGCCATCCAGCACCTTGCCAAAGGCCAGGTGGATGTGGCCCTTTTGCCCGGCAATGCCCATGGCGATACTTTTAATGTCTTCGTGCTCTTCTTTTTGGTAACTGCCCTGGGTGCGCTGCTGATACAGCTCGCGCGCTTTGGCTGCATCGCATGGGTCCAACTCGTAGGAAATGGATACCGGCACTATGCGCAGTTGTTTAACGTAAGCTGCCAATTCTTCGGTTTTGGGTTTGTTGAGGGTGATCATGCCCAACACCGCAGAATTGGTTTTGTCGAAGCCATCTTTGGCGCGGCCTTCGCGCTGGGCGATCCAGATGCTGGATTTTTCGTTGACGATGGAGTGATAGATATAAGCCGATAAATGCTTGGCCGCTTTGAGTTTTTCCCGCGGGGCCTTGGCCGAGCGGTTAACAATAAAACTCTTGTTGAGGCGCATCAGGTCGGACACATAAGGCTTGCTCAACAGGTTATCGCCTATGGTGATGCGCAGGGTGTTGCAGTGGTTGTGAAACAGAATCCAATTTACAAACGCCGGGTCGAGGGTGATGTCGCGGTGGTTGCTGATAAATAAATAAGGCTGCTGTGGGTCGAGCTGTTCCAAGCCAGATACAGTGACCTGGGTGGTGGTGGTTTTGATCATGCCCGCCATGTATTTTTCAATTACATGTTGGAAGGCCGCCACATCATTAACACCGGCCAGCTCGCGGCGGAGTTTTTGTTTGACCAGGGGGCGCAACAGCCAACCCAGCCAGCGGCTCGCACGGGGAAACTTGAGTTTGGCCACAGCATCGCTCAGCTCAGGGTCGGCCAGAATGCGGTCGAGGGTGGGGCGAACTTCGTCGTCGTGGTAGGGGCGGATATCGTCGAATTCAGTCATGGAGAGGCTACAAATCCCGAGAAAGCGCCGAGCCAGTGCCGGCGGAAATACCAGGCTAGCCAGAGGGCGGCCAGCCAGCGAAAATAGCCGCACAAAATACCCAAAAGAGGCGCAAAATGCCACCGCAAACCCCAGCTGCTCCCCAATTCCACAACCCCGCCAGCCCTTGCCCCTGCGGTAGCGGCCAGCCATTGGGCCATTGCTGCCTGCCTTATTTGCAAGGCCACCGCCCTGCCCCCACCGCCGAAGCCTTAATGCGCTCGCGCTATAGCGCCCATGTACTGCGCGCAATTGATTACCTGTGGGACACCTGGGATAACCAGGTGCGCCAGCGTTCATCCAAGGCGGAGATTGAGGCCTGGGCCAGCCGCTGTGAGTGGTTGGGTTTAAGTATTATCGCCTGCCACCAGGGAGGAGCCGATGACACCCAGGGGCTGGTGAGTTTTAGCGCCTGCTTCCGTGAAAATGGCCAGGAGCATGAGCACCGCGAGTTGTCGCTGTTTCGTCGTACAGCGGCGGGTTGGCGCTATGTGGATCACGCCTAATCATCATATAAATACTTTCACCAATTCCCCGACAAATTGCCACAAAGTGTGAGCCAACCTTCAAGCGCAACAAAAAAGTGCCGCTGGTCGCGCCATAACATCGACTCGTCAGCGGCAGCCACTTAACATGCCGCCATAGCAATAATATGTGCCAAGGCATATGCAATAAAATGCGCCAAAGCAAAAAGCAGCTAGACTCAAGCACAACGACAAAAATCCCTTTCCGGTCAATCC
>CAMLRI010000260.1 GCA_946482385.1 uncultured Cellvibrio sp. | reverse complement strand
AAGCTGCTGAGAAAAAAGCCGCTGCTAAAGCCAAACTGGTTGCCAAAAAGGCCGCAGCTAAACCAGCTGCCGCGAAAAAGCCAGCTGCAAAACCTGCTGTGAAAAAAGCTCCCGCTGCGAAAAAAGCGCCTGCCGCGAAAAAAGCCCCGGCTGCGAAAAAAGCTCCTGCAGCTAAAAAACCTGCTGGTGCCGCTCCAGCCAAGCGCGGCCGCAAGCCAAAAGCAGCGCCAGCGTCAGCGCCGGCTCCAGTAGCAGCTGCCTAATCGCTGTAACGCAAGACCAAAACAAAAAAGGCACCTTGGGTGCCTTTTTTGTTTGTCTCGCGCCTCAATACAACCAGGCACACAGTAGAGTTTGCGCTTAACTAATCGAAGATACGTCCTGCAGCACTATCTGACCGAACACAAATGCGTAAAGAACCAAGCGCTGCTCTTCACTCAATTCCACAAATTCCAAACCATAACTCTGCATACCCAGGGCTTCCTGCTCTTCTGTTGAGCCGCCATCAACACGGGAACGAATAATCCCCACCAGCTGCAATTGGCGCCTAATGCCATTGATGTCCACCTGCACCTCAAGCTCCAGAAAATCACCCAACTCACCGACATTTGCATCCATATCCAAGCGGGCACCGGTGATACTCATATCGGCAATCTGCCCAGACACGGCGGCTCGCTCGGGATGGGTGCGATTGCGCAAATGCGCCGTTAACCCCACAGGAACCCGTGTAGCACTGCGTATGCCTTTAAAAGTCACATTATCGGGATAGCTAATATGCAATATGGGATAGGGATCTGTGGTTTGCACATCCACCAGGCTGATAAACACACCTATACCGTTATCCGCCATAAAGCGCACCACAACTTTTTGCCCGGTGCGAAAGCGCATCAAACGGCCAGATGCTTTGGGGACAGAGATAAGTATGCTGCGCCCCGGCAAGCAGCCAATTAAGCGACAGGAATAGCGCTCAGGCTGACCCGCAGCATTGGTTGTCTGCAGTTGCAAAGGGTAGCCATAAGTCAGTTTTAGCTCTTCAAAGCGCATGAGATACCGATGATTTGGATGAGTGATAAATGAGGCCTTAACCCCATGCCTGGGTTTTGCGTTTTTATTCGTTAATCATCGAGCAAAATTTCCGGGCTGGACGCAGGTAAACCGGAGGTATTGAGCGCACCGAATTCACGATTCCACTCCAGCAGCAATTGCGCCAGTGCCAGCGATTGGTCATGCAGGGATATCAGCTCTTCTTGTGAGTCCCTGGGGCCACTGTACAGCTTAATCTGGCGATGCTTATTGGCCAATTCATGCTGCAAATGCTGGGAACGGTACACTTCCAGCTTCCAGCGCAGGTGGTGCGCCATATTGCGGTAATACGCCAACTTGGTTTGCAGGGTGATGGGTTTAAATACGGTAAGGGGGACAAAAATGGTGGGATCCAAGGCCAGCACCATAGATTCCCGCAAGCCTGTATCCGCCATAATGGTTGCCGTGCGCTTTAGCCCGGTAAGCTGCGCCAAATCGCCAAACACCTCGCCAGGGGTTACATAATTCACCAATTCCCCTTTGCCTGGCTCATCCACATAAACCGCCAAACGCCCTTTCAACAGAAAGTAGAGCCAAGTGTCTGTTTCGCCTTTTTGTAGCACGACCTCACCTGGCTCATACACAGCCAGGCGCGATGCCTGCAGCAAAAGCTCAAACTGGCCGGCATCTTGTTGTTTGATGGTTTTAAAAAAAGGAATGCCGCTGAGCAAATGCTCCAGGGTTTCTTTTGGTATTTTGTGGATAGAGGTACTGCCCATTGATGCCCCATATATACTATTTTTTATTGTGTTGAGCAGCTTGCCGCTCGATAATACTGACCGCGTTGGTTATTAGTGTAGCAGCAAGTATTTTAACGGATACCGGATGAGTCTTGCGCCTATAGTATACTCCCCAGGTATAGGAACACTGTGACCCCGACGCAATCTTCAGCATGCGCACAATAATTCACCAATAATATGAGAGTAGCAAGCCTATGTGTGGTATTCGCAAACTAATCTGCCTGCTCGGTTTATCCCTGTTGGGATTATTCACCCCCCATCTACAAGCCGCCCCCATGTTAAATGGTATTGGCGCGCACCAGGAATTAGGGCAAGAAGTGTTTATTGGCGCTCTTTATTCCGAATCCCTGAGCAATGATGCTTCTTCTTTATTATCCAGTACGCAGGCCATGCGTATGGAATTAAAAATAGTTGCACCCGACGGCATGACTACACGCCGCTTTAGCCGTATGTGGATTGAAGGTATGGCGGTTAACAACACTGCAGCCAACCTGACCGCCCAAGCCGATAACATGGTGCAATTCGATGGCCTGTTCAAAGGCCGTTTCATGGGCAATGACCACGTGGTGTTTAGCTCCGTTCCCGGTAAAGGGGTGGATATCAGTGTCAATGGCGTGCTGCTGGGCACCATTGCCGACAATAAATTTTTCTCCTTGCTGTTAAGCACCTGGATTGGGCGAGTTCCACTTTCCTCGGAGTACCGCGATAGCCTGTTAAAAGTCGGCGATGTCGATGCCACATTGCGCGGGCGCTTTGAAACAATCAAACCCAGCAGTGCGCGTATTGCCGAAATCAACAACTGGACGGGTGCCGCTCTAGCCGTCGCCAGTTCTTCCAGTAAAGCCAGCTCCAGTGCCCCGGCGCGTGACTTGGCCGCCGATATAAAACCCACATTGCCCGAACCTGCGGTGCCAGTGCTGGCTAAACCAGCCATTGAGTTGCCGCCAGTTGCCGCCCTTGCTGTCAGCAGCGCTGCCGCTTCGAGCGCCGCTCCTGCCCCGGCTCCCACTCCTGCTGCTGAAGAAGCAGAAGAAGAGGAAGGCCCTGCTCTGACCGCACAGAGCCTGCTCGCCCGCCAATTCTATATTTCCGACGTTATCAAAAAAATTAACAGTAAAACCCGCTACCCTGCACGCGCCCGTGAGCGCGGCCTGCAGGGCAGTGTGCGTATAGCACTGGCGATAGATCGCGAAGGCAATGTGATCAGCATGAACTTCCTGGAATCTGCGCCTTATGAAGTACTTAATAAAGAAGCGCGCGATGCCATTAACCGCGCAGCCCCCTTCCCCGCTATGCCAGCGGAATTGGCCGGCTCCCGTTTTGAAGTGACAGTGCCGATTCGCTTTGTAATCCCCGGCCTGCCGAAAAAATAAATTCCCAGCCACTAACAAAAAGCCCGGTCTTAGTACCGGGCTTTTTGTTAGTGGCGTAGCAGAAACCCCTTAGCGCAGTTCGCGCAGGCGCTGCTCGATTACTTTTTGGATACCACTGCGCTCCAGCATGGAGTGATCGGTTAAACGAAATAGCTGGATGGCATGCAGGTGCAGCGATGGCGTTGAGGCATCCAGCTCGCGCAGGTCGCCCTTCATTAATACAGGCAGGAAAGGCTTATCGGCTGGGCGCTGCTGGCGAATAATGCCCAGCCCCATTTGCAAGGGTACAGTGCGATATTTGACAGTGCCGCTGCGAAAGGGAATACGCAACATCAAACCCGGCTTGCCTTGCACTATTCCCGGCAATATTTCCATGCCAGTGGGCACTACAGCTTCACCGGGAATACCATTGAAGGTATCGTGAGGCGCATAGGGATTGGGCAGTATGACCAGCTTGCGGTCTTCTTCCTTGGGAAAAAAAATGTTGTAGTTGGTGTACAGCTGAGTGACCGAGCCAGAATAAACACAGAGTTTATTTTCAAACCCCAGCACATAATCAATGGCGCGTTGACGCTGCTTAAAGGCATCCAGATCCCAAATTAAATCCTTATTGTCGGAAGTTGCTGTCACAGTAGGTCTCTAGTTGGCGGGGCTGAGTCAGCGAAGTATAGCCGAATTCACAGCATGCCGATGCTAAGGCACCATGGCTTCTACTTCTGCCAAAAGCTGTTTCAGCTGCAACAGGCCATAGGCAGATAGCAGATACTCGCCCGCCGTTGCCCCCAGATATTCGGTTTCGTCCAGGAGTAAGCAGCGGGCGCGGATGGATTCCAGCGGTGGGTAGTGACGAAACGAAGATGCCAGAAAAATAGCCCACTCGTTCTCGCTGGCCTGGCCGACCAGTACAGCCTTGAACAAGCGGGCCACATCGGCTGGCTGCATTTGGTAATGGGGCGTTTTTACCCAAAGCAAAACTCCCACCACCAGCATAAACACTGCCAGCGTACAGACGAACACCAGCAGCATGGGGTTTAGTGCTCCCGCGTTGCGCGGAAGACAACTTCCGGGTGGCGCTCTTGGGTCAGCGACAAATTCACCCGCGAAGGCGCCAGATAAGTCAGGTGGCCGCCGCCATCCAGTGCCAGGTTGTCGGCGCACTTGCGCTTGAACTCTTCGAGCTTTTTAG
>CAMLRI010000259.1 GCA_946482385.1 uncultured Cellvibrio sp. | reverse complement strand
ACCATTCGTGTGCTTTTGCTGAATGGCGAGTACACCCTGTCGCAGGATCAGCTGCTCACCCCTCACAATGACAATGCCTACGACTACTTTCGCGCAGTGCTCAAACTCGACCCCAATAACCAGCGCGCCAAAGGTGGTTTGCAGGGCATAGTGATGCGCTATGTGGATTTGGCGCGCCAGGCAGCGGCGCGCGGCCAATACGAGCGGGCAACGGCCATGCTTAACCATGCGCGCACGGTAGACCCCCATAATTTGCTGATTAAGGAAGTCAGTGAAGGCCTGCGTGCGCAAATTCAATCCGCACCGCCAGTGGCGCCCTATCGCGGCGGTGCCAATGAATTTTTGCTGGAAGCATCGCTTTTGGGTAAGGAGGACCCGCAAATTCTGGCGCGCTTGAGCGAGATAGCCCATAAGTTAAAGGCCAGCGATAGCCTGGCGATGATTATTGCCCGCAGCGATGTGGAAGGCCGCTGGATTTACCAGCAAATGCGTGCCGCTGTGCCCGGTTATCTGGTGCGCGGCGATATCCAGATCGGCAGCCCACCGCGGGTCAAACTGGTGCCCCGCGCCCAATAATTAAGTTCTCACTCATTAACTCATCACAAATAAAACCACCAAACGGGTTGGCAGTTATGAAGCAAGCAATTCCGTGTGCAACAAAATGCAGTTACAGCCTATGGCTGGCGGCATTCCTGTTACTGTGGAGTGCATGGGGCTGTGCCCAGGGCGCGGCTCAGGCTGAGCACAGCTCCGCTGTTAAAGCCTATGATGCCGTGTTTATCTTGCCGCTGGCTGGCGTGCAGGAGCCGCTGGTTTTTGTGCGCTTGCAAAATACTGGCGACAAGCCGCTAAAACTGGTGAGTGTCACTAGCCCCTATGCGGCGCGGGTCGATATCCGCCAGGCTCCCGCTGCTGCCGGCAAGGCGCCTATCACTTTGCCGGCGCTGGATATCCCCGCCAAAACCCTGGTTGATTTGCATAAGGCTGGCTCTTATTTGCAACTGCATGGCCTAAAGGCCCAGCTGCAAACCGGTGACCAGCTACACTTACGCTTGGGATTCAGTGATAACACCTATCTCGAGGTTAGGGCCACCGCCAGGAGCGCATTCGACCAGCCTCACCACTAGCAATTAGATGCGAGGAGCCGGGTATGGTTATAGGTCGAATCCGGAATTGGTGGCAAAGCAGCCTGCACAAGGTGCGCGACGAAGTGGATGATGTGCAGGATGAGATCGAGCATACAGGCTTGCCCTGGCGCTTGCTGTGGTTGTTGTTGGCTGTGTACCTACTGGTGGCGCTGATTACCGGTGTTTATTGGAGTTTGACCCCCACCTCTGAAGCTGTAGGCCGCTATGGCGAGCGCTTAACCCTGTCGGCCAGCGGTGATCGCCCCGGTTTGGCAACTACCTCCAGCCTGATTTTTGTGGCACAAAGCCTGTGGCAAAAACCGGGCGGTTATATTTACAACGATCTCACCCCGCCAGGCTTATGGCTGGACGATATGCCCCACTGGGAGTATGGGGTTATTATCCAGGTGCGCGATATGAACAAGGCGCTGCGCGAAGCCTTTAGTCGCTCCCAATCCCAATCGCGCGAAGATGCCGATCTGCAAAAAGCCGAATCCCGTTTCAACTTTAATCACGATTCCTGGTTAATCCCCTCCACCGAATCCCAATACCAGGAGGGTGTCAGTTTTTTGCGCCATTATTTGCAGCGTTTGGCCAGTGACAATCATCAGGATGCCCAGTTTTTTGCCCGCGCGGATAATTTGGCTTATTGGTTGGCCACAGTGGAAACTCGCTTGGGCAGTTTGTCGCAGCGCCTCAGTGCCAGTGTGGGCCAGGAGCGCATCAATACCGATTATGCGGGGGATTTGAGTGCGCAGCGTCATGCAGTTAGCAATAGTGAGATGTGGGTAAAAACACCCTGGCGTGAAGTGGATGATGTGTTTTTTGAGGCGCGGGGTTCTGCTTGGGCGTTGATCCAGTTATTGCGCGCTGTGGAAGTGGATTTTGCCGAGGTATTGCAGGATAAAAATGCCCTGGTCAGCTTGCGCCAGATCATTCGTGAACTGGAGCCCACCCAGCAGCGGCTCTACAGCCCGGTAATTCTCAATGGCAGTGGTTTTGGTTTCGTAGCCAATCACTCGTTAGTCATGGCTTCCTATATATCCCGTGCCAATGCGGCGATTATCGATTTACGTCGCTTGTTGCAGCAGGGCTAATACTCGTCACTTTGATTTAAAAGTCATCTTCGTCGGCTTTGTGGATAGGCTCACCGGCAATACGGTGGCTCTCGCTGGCCCATTCACCCAAATCAATCAAGCGGCAGCGCTCACTGCAAAAAGGTCGGAAGGGAAAGTCATCTGTCCAGAGTACAGTTTTTTGGCAGCTAGGGCAGTTAACTTGCAGTGGCTTGTGCGGAGTGGAGTTGTCTTGCGGCATCATAAATCTCGGCTCAGGTGTGGCGATTGGCGGCCAGTTCCAAATAGAGTTGGTGCAGGTGCGCAACCTGTTCGTCCAGTTCGGTTAGCTCGCCGTGGTTTTGAATAATATCGGTAGCGCGGTTGCAGCGCTCGGCGCGCGACAATTGGGTGGCCATAATCGCGCGAATCTGATCCTCCTGATTGCGGTCGCGGCGGCTGGCGCGCTCAATTTGTGCGGCTTCACTGGTGTCCACCACTAAAATTCTATCCACCAACTGGTATTGGCTGGTCTCCAGTAATAGCGGGGACGAGAGTATCGCGTAAGGGCTGCTGGCGGCGGCGAGGCGAGTGCGTATTAATTGGTTAATGAGCGGATGAAGCAATTGTTCCAGCCAGGTTTTGGCGGCGGCATCGGCAAAAATCAATTGGCGTAAACTGGCGCGGTCCAGGCTGCCATCGGGTAGTATCAGCTGGTCGCCAAAATGCTGTTGGATGGCTTTAAGGGCATCGCTGCCGGGTGTTACCACTTCGCGCGCGATTAAGTCAGCATCCACCAGGGTAATTCCCAATGCCTCAAAGCGGCGGCTGACTTCACTTTTACCGCTGCCGATACCGCCAGTAAGACCAATCAATAAGGGTTTGTTGTACATCGTGAATCTTTAAGCTGCCAAGGATTTTGCGCCAGAAAAAGTTTTAAGCCACAAAAAGTTTCAGGTAGGCGCTGTTGATTTTGTCGCCACAGATAAAGGCTATCCAGCCGGCAATAGCCAGGTAGGGGCCAAAAGGAATGGGGATGTTTTTGTCGCGCCCGCGCAGCATAATCATGCCGATTCCAATAACGGCGCCAACCAGTGACGACAGCAGAATAATTTGCGGCAACATCTGCCAGCCCATCCATGCTCCCAGTGCCGCGAGCAATTTAAAATCGCCGTAACCCATACCCTCTTTGCCGGTGAGCAATTTAAAGAGTTTGTACACTACCCAAAGGCTCAGGTAACCAGCCACAGCTCCCCAAAAGGCACTGGTTAAATCGGTAAATAAGCCAAAGCTATTGGCAATTAACCCCAGCCACAGCAATGGCAAGGTGATGTCATCAGGCAGTAAATAGGTGTCCAGGTCGATCATCGTCAGCGCAACCAGGCACCAGCTAAACACCAGGGCGCCCAGCCCTGCCCAGTTAGCGCCAAAAACCCAAATGGCCGCCATCGACATAAGGCCGGTCATTGCTTCAATACTGGGATAGCGCCAGGAAATTCTGGTTTGACACTGCGAGCATTTGCCTCGCAGCCACAGATAGCTTGCGATGGGGATATTTTCCCAAGGTTTAATTTTGTGGCCGCATTGGGGGCAGCGGGAGGCAGGCACCATCAAATTGAAGGGTGCCGATAAATCGGGTTTGGTATCAACCTTCGGTGGGCTTATAGCATCACCTTGTTGTGCCAAATACTCATCGCACTGCGCCTGCCACTCGCGCTCCATCATTTTGGGCAGCCGGTAGATAACTACGTTAAGGAAGCTGCCTACTAACAGGCCTAAAATCAGGGCGCAGCTGATGGCGAGTATTGGGTAGGTTTGTAGTGCTTCAATAGTCCCCACTGATTATACAACCTGACCTAGCTGGAATATTGGGAGGTACATTGCTATTAGAAGGCCGCCCACCAAAACACCCAGTACCGACATGATCATGGGTTCAAGTAGTGACGTCAGGCTGTCAACCATATTGTCTACCGCGTCCTCGTAATAAAGTGCAACTTTATCTAGCATAGCATCCAGTGCACCTGATTCCTCTCCAATAGCTGACATTTGTATTAGCAGAGTGGGAAAAATAGCTTTTGCTTTGAGGGCGGTATTTAGCTGAATGCCTGTCGATACATCCTCTCGGACTTTAATAATGGCTTCTGAGTAAATGCGATTTCCGGCGGCACCAGCCACCGAGGTGAGGGCGTCTATTAGTGGGACACCTGCTGCGAAAGTGGTGGATAAGGTTCGT
>CAMLRI010000258.1 GCA_946482385.1 uncultured Cellvibrio sp. | reverse complement strand
CAGCACAAGCATACCTAAAAATACCATGGGCAAGCCTGGCAACACAGGCAAAAAAGTAAAACAGGTAATAAACGGGTGCCCATGGTTTCCCTTGTATAATCTGTGACTGTTATGAGCCGCTGAGTGCAGTGGCGACTACTTTTCATCCTGGCCGCGCGTTTCAGAATGGCAGCGGCCTATTCTACCCAGTGTGCATCAACCCCAGGTAATTTCTGTGACATCGACTTCTGAAATATCAACGGCTTTTTCATCCCTTGCCTTATCGCCCGCCATGCTCGCCAATTTGGAATCCCTGGGCTATAGCGAAATGACGCCCATACAGGCGCAGAGCTTGCCGGTGGTGCTGGCGGGTAAGGATTTGATTGCCCAGGCGAAAACTGGTAGCGGTAAAACGGCGGCCTTTGGTATTGGCCTGCTGCAAAGTTTGCGGGTAGATAATTATGCGGTGCAATCGCTGGTGTTGTGCCCCACCCGCGAACTGGCGGATCAGGTGGCGAAAGAGTTGCGGCGCCTGGCGCGCTTTACCCATAACGTAAAAATTCTCACGCTTTGCGGTGGAGTTTCTATAGGCCCGCAATTGGGCTCGCTGGAGCGCGGCGCCCATATAATCGTAGGTACACCGGGGCGGATTGTGGATCACCTGCGCAAAGGCTCTTTGCAATTGCAGCAGCTGCAACAATTGGTATTGGATGAAGCCGACCGCATGCTGGATATGGGTTTTGCCGAGGATATAGACACAGTAATAGCCGCCACCAATCCCGCGCGGCAAACCCTGTTGTTTTCTGCCACCTATCCCGACAATATCCAAAAAATCAGCGCGCGCTACCAGCGCGAGCCGGTGCGCGTCACGGTAGAAAGCCTGCACGATGCGCAGCAGATCCAACAGCATTTTTACGAACTGCGCGAGAGCGACGATAAAAACCGCGCGGTGCTGCAATTGCTGGCGCAGTTCCAGCCCCAGTCGTGCATTATTTTTTGCAATACCAAGGTGGATTGCCAAGCCCTCGCCGATAGTTTGCAAGCGCATAAAGTGGATGCTTTGGCTTTGCATGGCGATATGGAGCAAAAAGACCGCGACCGGGTGTTGGTGCGTTTTGCTAACAAAAGTTGCCCGGTGCTGATTGCCACCGATGTAGCGGCGCGCGGTATAGATATTAAAAACCTGGACGCGGTGATTAATTGCGAATTGGCGCGCGACAGTGAAGTGCATGTGCACCGCATTGGCCGCACCGGCCGCGCCGGCGCCGAGGGCCTGGCGTTGAGCCTGGTGGCGCCCAAGGAATTAACGCGCTTGAACCGCCTGGAAGATTATTTGCAGCAAACGCTGTTGCTGGAGCCTTTGCCGCAACCGGCGCTGCAACAGCTGCCCCAGCCCTTGATGGTGACGCTCAATATCGACGGCGGTAAAAAAGATAAATTGCGCCCCGGCGATATTATTGGGGCACTGACCAAAGACGCCGGTTTGCCCTTTGACAAAATCGGCAAGATAGATGTGTTTGATTTTGCGGCTTATGTGGCAGTGGAGCGCAGTATCGCCAAGGCGGCGCTGCGCCAGTTGCAGGATGGCAAATTAAAAGGGCGCAAATTTCGCGCCCGTTTGTTGTAGTGGTTTATGGGGCGGGATTAGTGCAGCACTGTGCCGCCCAATAATTTGCGCACTTCATCGGCGGCAAAAATATAGTGTTGGTTGCAGAACTGGCAGTCGATATCTATGCGGCCTTTTTCCATCAGCAATTGCTCCACTTCATCTTTGCCAATGGTGAGTAGGGCATTGGCGCAACGCTCCCGCGAACAGCTGCAGGAAAATTTTACCGCGGCCGGTGCGAACAGGCGCAGCGCCTGTTCGTGGTAAAGCCGGTGCAGTATGTTGGCGTGATCCAGTTGCAATAATTCATCTGCAGTGATGGTGTCGGCCAGGGTAACCATGGTTTCCCATTTGTCCTGGTTGTCTTCGGCGTGGGTGGTGATTTGCTGTGGCAAGGCTTGCAGCAGCAGGCCGCTGACATGCTGGTCGTCGGCGGCAAACCACAGGCGGGTCGCCAATTGTTCCGATTGCTGGAAATAGTGCTCCAGGCACACCGCCAGGTTGTCGGCATCCATGGGCACTATGCCCTGGTAGCGCTCCAGTTTGCCCTGGTAATTGGCCTTGGCCTGGGCTTCGATGCTGATCACCAATACGCCATTGCCGAGCAACTGTTGCAGGTTGCCGCTTTCGGCCAATTCATCGCTTAATTCGCTCTCGCTATTTAACCGCACTATGCCGCGCAATTCGTGCTGGTGGCTGCACTCGGCCATGATGGTGCTGATGGGGCCATCGCCGCGCGCTTGCAAAATAATTTTGCCGTCGAATTTTAATGTGCTGGTGAGCAGGCTGACGGCAGCGAGAAATTCGCCCAGCAGATGGCGTACGGCTGGGGCATAGGGGTTGTGGCTGAGCACTTCGCGGTAGCTGTCGCCCAGGGTGACTATATTGCCGCGGATATCGCAGTCATCAAAAATAAAACGGTGAAGCAGATCATTGCTGGACATGGGTAAACCTAATCAATTGCAAAAGTTTTGGTGAGGCAAACAGGATTGTGTAGGTTCGGCCCGGTTTGCCTCGATAACGAATTTCAAGCAGTGGCTAATCGCAGTTTTCGGCGATCACCGCTTTTACTTCAGCCACTTTTTGTTGCCGCTCTTGCTCGGTGACTTTCACCACCTTGCCTTCATCATCGTGAAAAATAACATAGCCGCTAATGGCTTTAAGCCGCGTTTGGGCTGCCCTGCAAATGGCGGCGCGGCGCTGGGCGTCTTCCGCTTCGCGGGCCTGTTGGTATTCGCGGTCGGCGTCGTTTTCCTTGCGCAGGATTTGCTCGACTTTGCGCAGCTCGGCGCTGCTGGTGTCGATATTTTGTTTATTTACCTGTTGGGTGACATCCTCGGCTTCCGTCGCCGGTTTTTTATCGGTGTAGTGCACCTTGCCGTTTGCGTCGACCCAGCGGTACACCTGGGCGCTGGCCCAGTGGCTGCAACAGGCAAAGCTGATTAATAGCAACAAGCGAATGAACATTTTCCTTAGTCCTCCTCACCCAATAAATTAATACGCTGAAAACGGTGGATCTGGCGCCGCTCTTTTTTACTGGGGCGATTGTCGCTGGCAATAAAGGCGCCCAGGCCGGCTTTGCGCTCCTGTTTGCGCTGCTCGCGCAGGGCGATGCTCGCGGCGGTTTCCTCGTACAGCAGGGCCGCTTCGGGGGCGCCGCGGCGCTGGTCGCTGAGGGCTTTGACCACCACTACTTTTTCATCCCAATCCTGGCGGATGCTCAATACCAGGCCAACTGTGACTTCTTTGCTGGCTTTAATACGCTGGCCGTCGCAATGGATTTTGCCGCCGTCGATCGCCTGTTTTGCGAGGCTGCGGGTTTTAAAAAAGCGCGCCGCCCACAGCCATTTGTCGATGCGGATTTTGTCATCCTCGACCTCGATTATGGCTTTGGCTTTGCTCATGGCTGGGCGCTCGCTGCCAATGCCGGCGGCATAATTTCATCGAAGTGATGAATGGCCGGGAACTGCTCCATGCGCCGCTCGATTTGGCTGTCTGGCTGGTGGATGCCGAGCAGGTGTTTAATGCCAAAGGTTTTGGCCGATTCGAGGATGCGCGCTGTGTCGTCGATAAACAGGGTGCGCGCCGGGTCGAAATGTTCGCGCGCTTGCAGCTGTTGCCAAAAGCGTTGGGACTCTTTGGGTTCGTTGAATTCGTGGGAGGAAATAATCACATCCAGCCAGCGGTCGATGCGCGTTACCTGCAATTTCAGTTGCAGGCTTTTGGGATGGGCATTGGTCACCAGCAGCACTTTTTTGCGGTGCTGGCGCAGGCGCTGCAAAAATTCGCCGACATGGGGACGCATCTGGATTTTGTGTTTGATTTCTTCTTTGAGCTGGGGGATATCCACTTGCAATTGCTGCGACCAAAAATCCAGGCAGTACCACTGCAAGGTGCCTTCGTGTTGGCGGATATCCTCGTTGAGGCGGCGGTGGGCAGTGGCGCTATCAACCCCGTGGATGGCGGCGTAGCGTTGGGGCAGGTGGTCGAGCCAAAAATAATTGTCGAAGTGGAGGTCCAACAGGGTACCATCCATATCCAGCATGACTGTGTCTATTTGCTGCCAATTCACCATAAACTACCAACCAGTTTAACGACCAGGCCAGCTTGTACCGGCCATTTTTGTATCCATTGAGGGAGCCATGCCTGCCAAGCCCCAAATCCTCAAGCGCGGCACTGTTGCCCGCAGCCGCCTGTTTCGCGCCGACGAAATTCATTTGCGCTTTAGCAATGGCGAGGAGCGCACCTATGAAAAGCTGTGCACGGGCGGGCCAGGGGCGGTGCTTATTGTACCCTTGCTGGATACCAATACGGTGCTTTTGGTGCGCGAAT
>CAMLRI010000257.1 GCA_946482385.1 uncultured Cellvibrio sp. | reverse complement strand
CTGGTGCAACGGCGGATAGGATTATGTAGCCTCATACCGCCTATATACATTGTTCAGCCCGTGACAAGAATTCCGATAAACACAATAACAATCCAAACATGGCTGATGGCAATAAAAAATACACCGCGCCACCAATCGCTAGAGTTGCTATAACTGCGCACCAGTTTCGTATTAATTAATTGATCAATTCTAGCAGCACTTTTCTCTGGAAAAATAATGGCATAGGCATAGAAAAACACCCTGCCACCAAGGCCATCCCACAAAAAGCTTTCAGGCAACCCATCCGCCCTCATGGATTTTTCGATGCGGCTCATAGTGAGCCGCGCAAAAGTAATCCAAGAAATGGCTGTTAATATGAAAAAAAACACCCGAAAGCAAGAACATCCAATCGGTTAAATTGTTTAGCACTTAAGTTAGTCCCTATCGTAAATCCAAGCTGCAAATTTTTTGAAATAATTATCTGCTGCATATGCAGCTCAAAAACCAACTGCTACCCCTACTCCAGTTATTACAACCTAACCAACGGGCGTATAGCGAGATAGATTTTTCAACAAAAAATTGAGACTTATTTATCATATCTCTCTGGCCGCTTCAGTTTCGATTGCGCGAATAGTGCGACTTGATAAGATACAAGGATCACCAACACCCAGCAAATCCATACTACCAAGGAAATGAAAATGGAATACAACCATGGCGTAAGGCAAACACCTCTGCTACATGAACTATCCGCTCTTGAATCCGCTATTGAGCACTACTCACAAAAAGCAAAGGATTACTATCGCAATCTTGATACGGTGACCAACACATCAGACCCGGAAATTCGCAAGGCGAGGGAAAAAGAACTTGCAGAAGCACTCAAACACTTAGCCCATGAAAGGCGCCTAGCAGAAGTTAGGGTTGATGTTCAAACTGAACTCGAACGCTACAGACAACAAGGCAAGCAGTTATTGTCCGGCACCCGGAGCGAAATGGCCGCTGGGCATGCAGAGCTAGCCAAAGATAAACACCACCCCACCGAACAACTGGAACGTTTTTTAAGGGCAGATGGAAGACCAAAACCAAGCTCGCTTCATACTGCACATCACATAGTACCCGGCAAAGGAAAAACCAGGGCAGCAAACCGTGCTCGACTCCACATCCATCGTTTTGCTATTAGAATCAACGATCCTGACAATGGAAGCTGGCTGGTAAAAAATAAGAAAGATGTACCTCACTGGAGCATGCCTAAATCCGTAGGACACCTGCAATACCATACTTACAACTACGAAACATGGGTTTACGAGTCCTTAAGAGTCTGGCAATCAGAAAGCGCGGTTCGACATAGGCTCAGATTAATCGGCAGGATGCTTCAAGAAGGTAATCAGCCCAAACAAGTTAGAATGCCGCCAGATAACACTTGGGATGGACGATAAATATGGTTTACGCAATCAGAAACGATGGTTACAAATTTCAGGAACTGCAACTTGAAGTCGACGATTTTATTGATAACTTTCCCGAAGAAATAAGCTTTCACGAAGCGCAGGATTTCAGTTTGGCCAACCTTTCTATGGCTGATTGGTGGCAGCCAATCAATGCATCCTTTGCCCCCATTGAAGCTGAATCACAGGACCCACTGCCGGATATTGCAAAATGGATCAATGCAACACTCGTGCTTTCGCCAAAAGCTTTTTCTGCAATTGGCGATGCGCTGGCACGCGATGGCGAACTATTACCCATCACAATTGCCGGGCAAACCTTTTATATTTTCAACTGCTTAAAATCGGTGAATGTTGACCAAGCCAAATGCGAAAAGGCTTTTTATGAAGGCGAAGAGCTTGGCTGGAAAAAAATTGCGTTTAGCGACAAGGATGTAGGGCAAAGCACTATATTCAAATCGCAGGATCAGGGCTGCCTGGATTTGTTTTGCGGTGATGCGCTAAAAAATTTGATAGAAGCCAATCAGCTGACAGGGGTAGTCTTCGATCAAAACCTGGTAAGAAGTTTCGACTAATAATCAAACTCTGCCTGGCTCAAGCCTGATTACATAGTCACCCACACAACCCAACCAGGGCATCAACCCACTCCCAACCTCCCCCTGTCAGGGGGAGGGGCTGTGTATGCCGCTAGCCAGCCTGTTGCTTATCCCCCTTGCCCACCAGCCTATCCACCAGCACCGCGCCGGTGAGGTCGCCCTGTACGTTTACGGCGGTGCGGATGGTATCGAGCAAGCGGTCTATGGGTAGGAGTATGGCGATGGCTTCCGCCGGGAGGCCGACGGCTTGTAGCACCATTACCATGGTGACCATACCGGCGCTGGGGATGCCGGGGGCGCCAAGAGAGGCGACTATGGCGGTGAGCATCACCACCAGCTGTTGCGCCAGGCTGAGTTCCACCCCCACCAGGTTGGCGACAAAGAGGGCGGCGGCGGCTTCGTAGAGAGCGGTGCCGTCCATGTTGATAGTGGCGCCCAGGGGCAGGACAAAGCCGGAGACTTCGCGCTTGACGCCTAGCTGATCGGCACATTGCAGGCTGATGGGCAGGGTGGCGGAGCTGGAGCTGGTGGCGAAGGCGGCCACCAGCGCCGGGCGGGCGCCGCGCCAGAACCACAGGGGCGATTGGCGGGTGAAGGCGTAGAGGATGGCGGGCAACACCAAGGCGCCGTGGATCAGGGTGGTGGCAAATACCAGCAGGATAAAGCCCCCCAGGCTGGCCAGCAGTTGGCTGTCTTGGGTGGCTACCAGGCGGGTGAGCAGCGCCAGTATGCCCAGGGGCGCCAGCCACATGATCCAACCGACTATGCGCATCAGCAGCGCCAATAAATCCTCCAGCAGTTGCAACAGCCGGTGGCTGCGCTCGCCACTGGCTACCATGGCGGCGCCGAGGATCAGGGCAAAGCAAACCACCGCCAAAATGTTGCCCTGGGCCAGGGCGGCAAAGGGGTTTTGGAAGAGGCTGCGCAGCAGCTGGGCGGCAAAATCCGCCGGGGTGAAGGATTGGGCGCTAAACGCCTGGGTGTACTGGGCGAACATCTCCAGGTTGCTGCCCTGCCCCGGCTTGACCAGGTTGCCCGCTACCAGCGCCAGCAGGCAGGCGAGCGCGGTAGTGCTGAGGAAAAACACCAGGGTGAGGCGCCACACCCGCTGCGCCTGGTGGTGGCGCTGCAAGCTGGCCACGCCCACCAGTATGGAGGCGAACACCAGGGGCACCAGCACCATTTTGAGCAGATCGATAAACAGGTTGCCCACCAGGTTGGCGCTGTAGAGTACGCCCGCTTTTACCCCCGCCTCGGGCAGGCCTTGCAGGCTGTAGCCCAGGGCCAGGCCGAGCAGCGCGGCCAGCAGGATTTGCTGGTTGAGGCTGGGCCAGAGGGCGCGCCAGGTCACAGGGAATAACCCAGGCGCTGGTGCTGCTGCTCGAGCCGCTGCAGTTCGTAGTGCAGCTCGTCAATGCTGCGCTGGGCGTGGCTGATGGCGATTTCGGCAGCGGCAATTTGCTGGCGCAGCTGCTCCATATCGCGCAGGTGTTGGCGGCGCTCTTTGCTGCTGCTTTTGCCATCAACTATGGCTTTTTCGTGCTCGGCTATGTCGTCCTGGTAGCGGCCTATATCCAGCTTGCTGCTGCTGATACTGCCTTCCAGCTGGCTGATTTGCTGGGTAATGGCGTGGCGCTCGCGGCCATGATCGTAGGCGCGCAAAAAGGCCGGCTCCAGATCCGCCGGGCAGATGCCCTGGTAAGCCTTGCCGGCGGCGCCCTCTTGGTAGCCGCGCGGTTTAACGCAGTAAACCCGTGCGCCTTCGCGGTGCCCCTGCTGGTAGCGGTTGAGATCCGGCTGCACATTCGCCTTGGCGCAGGCTTTGCGGTGCTCGCCAATCCGCGTTGTGCTATGGCCCTGGCTGGCATCTTCGTAGCCTACCAGGCGCCAATCGGCCACCAGGCATTCCTGCTGGCTCATGCTGGCGCAGCCGGATAACAGCAGCGCCAGGCACCCGCCCCCAACCAATCTGTTACACCAGCGCCCCAGGGCGCCCTTGTTGCCTGCTTTATCGCCTGCTTTGTTTGCCATTCTTATTGCTCCGCCTGTGATCGGTTTAAAGCCTGTATTAAAAACCCAAGTGACGCCGCTTCCAAGCCGCACCCGCTAATCCCCCTGGGTGGCACCCAGCACCCGGAAGCGCCGCTGCAGGCGGTTGCCGTCGCGGTCGAGCAGCAGCAGCTGGTGCATGCCCGGTTCCAGGCTGACGGCCTGGTCGTGGAAGACTGCAGTTTCGCCCAGGTACTGGTCATCCAGGTGCCAGTAAAGGCGCGCCTCCGGGTCGCGGTGGATGGCTTTGAGCACCACCCGGCTGCGCTGGCCGTCGAGGTCGACCGGGATATAGACCCGGCTGGATTCACTGGGGTACAGCAGGGCGATGGGGCTGTCACTTTCCAGAACCTGGGCACTGGC
>CAMLRI010000256.1 GCA_946482385.1 uncultured Cellvibrio sp. | reverse complement strand
GACCGGTGAATGTGGTGGATACTCCGGCGCTTTGCTCTTATATCACCCCGGCGATTATCGACCGTTCGCCCCTGGTGATTGCGGTGTCCAGTGGTGGTGAGGCACCAGTGCTGGCACGCCTGGTGCGCGCAAAATTGGAAACATTGATTCCTGCGAGCTACGGCAAGCTGGCACAAATTGCCAGCCAGTGGCGCGAGCGCATTAAAGCGCGTTTTAGCGATGGCGATAGCCGCCGTAAATTTTGGGAAAAAATTCTGCAAGGGCCAGCGGCAGAGCTAATGATGAACGGCCAGGAAAATGCGGCCAATGAAATGATTGCCCATGAGCTGGCGGCAGATCAGTCGCAATTGACCCTGGGCGAAGTTTATTTGGTGGGCGGTGGCCCCGGTGATCCGGAATTATTAACCCTGCGCGCCCTGCGTTTAATGCAGCAGGCCGATGTGGTGCTTTACGATCGTTTGGTTTCTGATGGTGTGATGGAATTGGTGCGCCGCGATGCTGAGCGTATTTATGTGGGCAAGCGCCGCAGCGAACACAGCATGGAGCAGGAAAACATTAACCAGCTGTTGGTGGATTTGGCCAGGCAGGGCAAGCGTGTGTTGCGTTTGAAAGGCGGCGACCCATTTATTTTTGGCCGCGGTGGTGAGGAAATTGAATTGCTGGCGCAGCACAAAATTCCTTTCCAGGTGGTGCCTGGCATTACCGCTGCATCGGGTTGCGCCGCCTACGCCGGTATTCCGCTGACCCATCGCGATTACGCCCAATCGGTGCGCTTTGTGACCGGCCATTTAAAAAGTGATGATGCCAATCTTTCCTGGCCAGAATTGGCCAACCCCAGCCAAACTCTGGTGTTTTATATGGGCTTGGTCGGGTTAAAAGAAATTTGCGAATCCCTGATCCAGCACGGCCGTGCAGCCACCACCCCGGTGGCGCTGATTGAAAAGGGCACCACCCAGGAGCAGCGGGTGTTGGTGGCTGATCTGCAATCCATAGCCGCGCGGGTCGCGGCGGAAGAGGTTCACGCGCCAACCCTGGTGATCGTGGGCGAGGTGGTACAGCTGCACCGCCATTTGCAATGGTTTAATCCCCGCGCTTGAATTGTATAAAATGTGACCTGCGTGTCAGAAAACTGGATGGGCGAGTTCTAGAGTTAAAGCAATCCGCTGTTTTGCCGATAAATTGACTGTGATGTGTGTTTAGGTGCTGGTGCTTCAGTGAATGTTAGGCGCCTCGGCAGTAACTCAGCGTTCAGGTGCAAACATGGTTTATCTCGGCCCCATAGAGCCCCGCTCCCTGCGGGTTAAAAATCCCTCCGCTCCCGGCGAAGTGCGCGCCGTCGAGCAATCGGCGGCGATTCATCCCATTGTGGAAGGGGAGGAAATCCCGGTGCACCTGCGCCCCGGTTTTGTCGAGCGGCGCCGGGGTGATCGCCGCCAGTCGCCCAAATCCCCCATGCTGGAAACCCGTGCCGGTAAAGACCGGCGTCGTACAACGTCTATTAGTATTTCTGTGTAGCCTCAGCCTAGGCATCCAGCTCGGCAAAGCCTTCCGCCTCCCAGTAAATAATCTCATCCACCAGCTGCTCCAGGCTTTTGCCCTGGGCATCCAGCACCAGGTCAGCATATTCCAGGTAAAGCGGTCGCCGCTCGGCATAAAGCTCGGCAAAGCTCTGCCCTGGCTGTTTGGCAATGCCCCGGGTATCCATATTGTGGATGCGCCGCTGCAGTTCATCCTCGGGTACATCCAGGAAAATCGCCGGGCCAAAGTGTTTTAAATGGCGCATGCCCGCCTCGCTATAAACCGCGCTGCCGCCGGTGGCGACTATGTGGTTGGGGTAGGGATGGGCGAGCAGTGCCTGTTCTTCCAGGGCGCGCAATTGCAAATAGCCCTGGGTGCGCAAAATGGCGTCCAGGGTGTGGCCTTGTTGCAGCTGGATCAGCAAATCGGTATCGACAAAATCTTTGGCCAGCTCTTTGGCGAGCAGCAACCCCAGGGTACTTTTACCGGCGCCGGGCATACCAATCAAAATCAAGCTATTGCTGAGGGATGGTTTCATGGCGGATTACTCCAAATAGTGGCGAGCCTGTGGCTTTAACGGCTTTCCTTCAAGCCTAGCACTTATCTGGCGGGCGCCTTCCCGGGTTTTTTGTCCAAGTGACATTTACGCAGGCTAGTGTCACTATCGCGCCGCTATAACAACAAACAAGGTGAGTTATTGCTATGTCGCTATTGAAGTATGCCGTGTTGGGTTGGGTGATGTTGAGTGCCGGTGCCCTGGCCCAAATTGAGGTGCATCGCCTGCAAAGCCCGGCGCTGGAGGTGCAGGTGACCCCGGATATAGGCGGGCGGATTGTTTCTTTCGCCCTTAAGGGGCGCAGCAATATATTGCTGGTGGGTGAGGAGGTGATTACCGAGCCTGAGCCCTATGTGGCACCAGATGCCGATAACGTCGGCTACCTTGCCCAGGAAATTTGGGTGGGGCCGCAAAGCCAGTGGTGGGTTCAGCAGCAGGTCAACCCGGAGCGGGCCGCCAGCAAAGCCACCTGGCCGCCAGACCCCTATTTGATTTTGGCGCGCAACCAGCTGGTGGAATCCAGCCCTGGCCAGGTGACCTTGCGCTCGCCCGCCAGCCCGGTTTCCGGCCTGGTGTTAACCAAGCACTACAGCCTGGTGGAGGGCAACCCCAACCAGGTGCAGCTGAAAGTGGACGCGCAGAATTTTCGCGACACCCAGGTGGCCTGGGATATTTGGTTCAACACCCGCGTCAGCCCCGAGATGCAGGTCTATGTACCCCTGGCCGATGCGGCTGATCTGCGCCTGGAACCCTTTGGCGACGAGCGCTTTGATGACCCCGCTTACCAGTTGCAAGATGGCCTCTTGCGCCTGGCACCCACAGAAGCTGAGGCGGGCAAAATCGGGCGCGGCGGTAAATTATTTATCCAGCCACAGCAGGGCTGGATGGCGGCGTTTAGTGGCGACCAGGTGTTTATTATCCAGTTTCCCTTGCAGCCCAAGGCCGCTATACACCCGGAGCAGGGGCAAATTGAGCTCTACTTATTGCGTCTTCAAGACAAGCCAGAGCAGGGGCTATTGGAATTGGAAGTGCACGCCCCTTACCGCCAGCTTGCGCCGGGCCAGCGTATGAGCGCCGGCCAGAGCTGGACGCTCTTGCCTTACCCGGGCGATGCCTCGCCCCAGGCACAGCGGGATTTTTTGCGCAGTTTGGATCTGTATTAACCGCGCCTGATAGGGGTTACTGGTTGACCGGGGTTGCGCCGGGCAGGGGTTTATCCGAATAGTGCACTCGCCCGTTTTCATCGGTCCAGCGGTAGATGATGGTTTTGGGTTTATCGTCTGCCGCTGTGGGCGCCGCCCCTGAACCATCCTGTATTTGGTAGCCCCCCATACCATTGGCGGCGGGGCTGTCGGCGCTAAAAATCAGCTCGGTTAACTGGTTGAGCTTGGGGTTCATCATCAGCGGCAATTTATTGGGCGAGTTCAACTGCTGCTGAAAATCCGGATCGGTCACAATCGCAATCACCCGCGGGTCGTGCTTCAAGCGGTCGACGCGGCTCCAGGCCTGCACCATTTTTTCCGCCGCGTTGCGAATCCCTTCCTCGCTGGTAACATCCGCTTGCGCCATAAGCGCGCGCATATGTTCGTTGTTCATCACCGCTTGAAAATCCGCATCGCGCATCAAGCCATGCACATCGCCAGTGGTCAGCATGGATTGAATGCGCGCATCGCTCATCAGCTCGCGCATTTCGCCGCTGTTGGTCATGGCCTGCACATGGGTGAGCATTACCTGGGGGTCTTCAACAAAGGCGCGGGTAATTTGTGTGGTGGTGGGGTCGTCCAGGGCGACATCCACCGCGGTAGCGGCGGCACCGCCAATCAATTTTTTCGCACTGGTTTCAATAAAGGATTTTTTAGCGCTCGCCAATTCGCTGATGGCTGGCGCGGGTGGGTGCTGGCCATCGGCTGGGGCAACATAAGCGCTGCTATCCTCAACCTGGGCAGCGGCCAGAGGTTCCGGCATGGGAATGTTTGGCCTATGGATCAGGCTAAACAGGTAAACCACCAGCAACCCCAAAATAGCGCCTATGGCAGTGCCCACCGAAGCGCCGCCAACCTTGGAGCCGCGCTCGGTAAAATCCGTTTCCGGAATCCACTTGGCCAACACATTCAGCAACAGGCTCACCAGCAGGCTCACCGCAATAAAAATAATGGTGCCAGCGACGAAGTACACAATAATGCCATCCAGCGTCGTGTTGGCAATTAACCATTTGGCAAAGGGTTTGGTAAAAAAAATCGCCGCCGGGTAGGCCACTACCCAGCCCAATAACCGGCTTACTGATTTCAGCAAACCCTTCTGGTAACCGCGCCAGGCAAAAAAAGCCACAACAGCAATAAATATCAGGGTTGCTATATCCA
>CAMLRI010000255.1 GCA_946482385.1 uncultured Cellvibrio sp. | reverse complement strand
AACCTTCGGGCACTTCGCCGTTGACGATACGCTGGGCCAGGCCTTCGACAATCGCCGTTTTACCGACACCCGGCTCGCCAATTAATACCGGGTTGTTTTTGCTGCGGCGCTGCAATACCTGGATGGTGCGGCGAATTTCATCGTCGCGGCCGATTACCGGATCCAGCTTGCCCGCTTCGGCGCGCGCGGTTAAATCCACGGTGTATTTTTCCAGCGCCTGGCGATTGCCTTCGGAATCGGCGTCTTCCACTTTATCGCCGCCGCGCACCTTTTCGATGGCCTGTTGCAAACGCTGCGGATTGCCGAATTTTTTCAGCAGCTCACCAATGCCGCCCTGGGTTTCGTTCATCGCCACCAGCAATACCGAATCGCTGGAGACAAATTTATCACCCACTTTTTGCGCGTGACGATCAGCAAGATTTAACAGGCGCACCATGTCGGCAGACATGGTGACTTCGCCGGTGGGGTTTTTAATTTGCGGCAACTTTTCCAATTGCTCGTTGAGCGATGTACGCAGGCCGGCCACATCAAAACCCGCCTGGGTCAGCAGCAGGCGCACACTGCCCGCCCCTTTTTGGTCGAGCATCGCCAGCAGCAAATGCACCGGCTCCAGCTGGCTGTGATCCTGGCCCAGGGCAATGGATTGGCCATCGGACAGAGCCATCTGCAATTGATTGGTTAGGCGATCGATACGCATTGAATACCTCAAGGTGATGTTAACTGGGCGTTGCGAAACAACTTGAAGATGAGCTGGGGATGGTGGCGGGTGAAATCAAGGCGGGCATGAGAAAAACACCCGCCAGCGAGGCGCTAATTGCGGTGGATCAAATTTTTGCCGGAGGGGATGAATCAGGCGACGCGCCAGATAAGGCTGGCCATGCGCCCGGTGGATTTATCGCGGCGGTAAGAATAAAAGCGCGCACTGTCGGCGTAGGTGCAATAGTCACCGCCATACACTTGGTTAACACCCAGCGCCTGCAATTCAGCGCGCGCCAGGGCATAGATATCAGCATAAAAATGCAAAGGGCGCTCGCCGGGAGTAAAGGCGGCGGCTATCTGGTCGCGCTGGCGATGGTTGCGCGCCACCTTGAAGAAGGCTTCGAGTACATCCACCCCCACTTCAAAATGGGGCTGGCTAATGGCCGGCCCGAGATAGGCAAGCAGTTCGCCCGGCGGCGCACTGAACCTGGCGATTCCCCGCGCGCAAATGCCTTTGGCCAGGCTGCGCCAACCGCAGTGTAAGGCGGCCACCTGGCTGCCGGCGCGGTCGCACAGCAGGATGGGCAGGCAGTCGGCAGTCATCACCACGCAGGCTTGCCCCGGCTGGTTGCTGTAGCTGCCGTCGGCGGTGCGCACCAGGCCATCGCCCTTGGCGGTGACCACCTTGACGCCGTGGATCTGCGCCAGCCACTGGGGTTGGTTTATCCCCAGGGTTTGGCAGAGCTGCGCACGATTGTGGGCGACATGGGCCGGATCATCACCCACGTGGTCGCCCAGATTATTGCTGGCATAGGGCGGCAGGCTGATACCTCCCTCGCGGGTGGTGATGCAGGCGCGGATATTGGCGGGCGCCGGCCAAGCGGGGGTGAGCCAGGCCACGCTTAGTCCTCGTCGTGGATGTAGCCCTTATCCAGGGCGTCGAGCAGTTTGCGGAAATCCTCCGGCAGGGGCGCCGTCCACTCCACGTATTCGCCGCTGCCCGGGTGTTCCAGGCCCAGCTTGAAGGCATGCAGCGCCTGGCGTGGGAAGTGTTTGAGGGTGTCGATCAAATGCTGGTTGGCGCCCTTGGGAATCTTGAAGCGGTTGCCATAGGTTTGGTCGCCCACCAATGGGTGACCTATGTGGGCCATGTGCACACGGATTTGGTGGGTGCGGCCGGTTTCCAATTTGACGCGGATATGGGTGTGGCTGGGGTAGCGCTTGGCCACACGGTAGTGGGTAACAGCGCGCTTGCCGCCCTGGGACAGCACCGCCATCAGCTTGCGCTGGAGCGGGTGGCGGCCCATGGGGGCGTTAACAGTACCGCCGCCGGTCATGGCGCCCACGGCGACAGCTTCGTATTCGCGGCTGACGGTGCGGTCGGCCAATTGCGCCACCAGGTCGGTGTGGGCCTCCAGGGTTTTGGCGACCACCATAAGGCCGGTGGTGTCCTTATCCAGGCGGTGGACTATGCCCGCGCGGGGGATGTTGACCAGGCCGGGCACATGGTTGAGCAGCGCGTTCACCAGGGTGCCGGTGTAATTGCCCGCCGCCGGGTGCACCACCAGGCCAGCCTGCTTGTTGATGACCAGTAAGTCATCATCTTCGTGGACTATATCCAGGTCTATGTCTTCCGGCTGCCAATCGCCCTGGGCCTCCAGCTCGGCATAGAGCGACAGGGTTTCCCCGCCGATGAGCTTATCTTTGGGTTTGGCCACCCGGCCATCCAGCTTGAGCTGGCCGTCTTTAATCCAGCTTTGCAAGCGCGAGCGGGAGAAATCGGGGAACAACTCGGAGGCCGCTTGGTCGAAGCGCATGCCATTCATCTGGATGGGTACCTGGGCACTCAGTTCTACTAGGTCTTTCATTTGCCATTCTCTGTTAACAAGGGCCAGGGGTGCTCCCAAGCCCAAAAAGTGTGCGCTGGCCAGCCCCTATATTTAACTGGCCGCGCTGTGTTTAAATACCCGGCCGCTGCAGTAGCGGCCCTCAATTTATGCGATACCCAACTTCATGCGATTAAGAGTCAAGTGTTCTATGCAAGCCACCCTGCGAGTCCTGCCCCTGTTACTGCTGAGCCTGATACTGGTCATTACCGGCTGCTCCAATAAAAAGAAAGAGCCCAAGGTAACTACCGAAGCGGATCTGTACCAGGCCGCCGAGCGCCAGCTCCATAACAGCCAGTGGGAAACCGCCATTAAAAACCTGCAAAACCTGGAAGAGAACTTCCCCTTCGGCACCTATGCCGAGCAGGCCCAGTTGGAACTGATTTACGCCTATTACCGCTCTGGCGAAGCAGATGCCGCCATTGCCACCGCCAACCGTTTTATTCGCCTGCACCCCCAGCACCGCAATGTCGATTACGCCTACTACATGCTGGGCATGAGTTCCTTCACCAAGGATAAAGGCATGTTCGAGCGGGTACTGCCAGTGGATATTACCCAGCGCGACCCGGGTGCTGCGCGGGAATCCCTCGCCAACTTTACCCAGTTGCTCAACCGCTTCCCCGACAGCCCCTACGCGGCCGATGCCAAAAAACGCATGCTGTTCCTGCGCAACCTGCTGGCGCGCTACGAAATCCACGTCGCCAACTACTACTTTAAGCGCGGCGCCTATGTTGCCGCCCTGGGCCGCGGCCGCCATGTGCTGGAAAACTACCCGCAAACCCCCGCCATCCCCGACGCTTTGGCCGTAATGGTACAGGCCTACCGCTTGATGGAAATGCCCGAGCAGGCCAACGAAATGCTGGAAGTGCTGCGCACCAACTACGCCAACTACCCGGCGCTGACCAAAGATGGCGAGTTTAACGACAACTACATGATCGACAAAGGCGGATTTAACCTGTTTGCCTGGCTCACCTTTGGCCTGTTCAGCAAAAGCGAGATTACCGGCTTTGATACCCGCGAGCTCTACGACCCCCAGTATGTTCAGGCACCGGCCAAACAGGCCAACTAAACCCCGCCAAGATACCCGCTTAAAAGGCCGCACTTGCGGCCTTTTTTGTGGGCGCCAATAGCTGTTAATTGCCCGGTTCTAATCGCCCAATTTCCAGCCAGAAGTAATGGGGTAACGGCGATCGCGGCCAAAGCCGCGCTGGCTGATACGCACCCCCACCGGCGCCTGGCGGCGTTTGTACTCGTTGATATCCACCAAACGCACCACCCGCTCCACCTGTTCGCGGGCAAAACCGCGGGCGATGATGGCTTCGGCGCTTTGATCCTGCTCGACATAAAGCGCCAGTATCTGGTCGAGAATCTCGTAGGGCGGCAGGCTGTCTTCGTCCTTCTGATCCGGCGCCAACTCCGCCGAGGGCGGCCGGCTAATGACGGTCTCGGGGATCACCTCGTCCAGGCTGTTGCGATAGCGCGCCAGGGCAAACACCAGGGTTTTGGGCACATCTTTCAGCACATCAAAACCGCCGGCCATATCGCCATAAAGGGTGGAGTAACCCACCGCCATTTCACTTTTGTTGCCGGTAGTGAGCACCAGGTAACCCTTTTTGTTGGAGATAGCCATCAACAGCACCCCGCGACAGCGGGCCTGCAGGTTCTCCTCGGTGGTATCGCGCTTAGTGCCAGCGAATTCATCCGCCAGGGCGGCCATAAAGGCCTCGTACATAGGCTCGATACTGATGGAGCTGTAGCGCACCCCCAGGCGCGCCGCCTCGTCTGCCGCATCGGTTTTGCTCAGGTCCGAGGTGTAGCGGAAGGGCATCATCACCGCCTCCACTTTATCGG
>CAMLRI010000254.1 GCA_946482385.1 uncultured Cellvibrio sp. | reverse complement strand
CCCAAATGCCATTAAATCTAATGGTGTTGCCTTGGGCCTTTATCCCCTTTATCCGCTTCGCTTATCAACGTTAATCAGGTTTTACATGACGCGATATATATTCGTTACCGGTGGTGTTGTTTCTTCATTGGGCAAAGGTATTGCCTCTGCCTCTCTGGCGGCCATTTTGGAAGCCCGGGGTTTGAAGGTCACCATTATGAAGCTGGATCCTTACATCAATGTGGATCCAGGCACCATGAGTCCTTTTCAGCACGGCGAGGTGTTTGTCACTGAAGATGGCGCGGAAACCGATTTGGATTTGGGCCACTACGAGCGATTTATTCGCACCAAGATGACTCGCCGCAACAATTTTACGACGGGTCGTGTATACGAAACTGTATTGCGTAAAGAGCGCCGCGGCGACTATTTGGGCGGTACTGTACAGGTGATTCCGCATATCACCGACGAGATTAAGCGCCGCATCCTGGAAGGTGGTAAGGATGTGGAAGTGGCACTGGTAGAGATCGGTGGCACTGTCGGTGATATTGAATCCCAGCCTTTTCTTGAAGCTGTACGCCAATTAAAAGTAGAGCTGGGGTCGCGCGCGCTGTTAATGCATCTGACACTGGTGCCCTATATTGCAACTGCCGGCGAAACCAAAACCAAACCCACCCAGCACTCGGTTAAGGAGTTGCGCTCGATAGGTTTGCAGCCGGACATTTTGTTGTGCCGCTCCGAAAAAATGGTTGATGAGGATTCGCGCCGGAAAATAGCCTTGTTTACCAATGTGGCTGAGCGTGCGGTGGTACCTCTGCCGGATGCGGATACCATTTATTCTATTCCTCGCTTACTGCAAAGTTTTGGTCTGGATCAGATAGTGGTGGAGCTGCTGGGATTGCAATGTCGTGAAGCAGATTTAAGTGAATGGGATAAGGTGGTTGAAGGAAAATTGAATCCTGTTAACTCCGTTACCATTTCTATGGTCGGCAAATACATGGAGTTGCTGGATGCCTATAAATCCTTAATTGAGGCGCTGACGCATGCAGGCATCCACACTAGCACCAAAGTCAATATTAATTACATAGATGCCGAGCGCGTTGAAAAAGAGGGAGTTGGAATTCTAAAAGATGCCGACGCCATCCTGGTTCCCGGTGGCTTCGGTGAGCGCGGTGTTGAAGGCAAGCTAATGGCGGTGCAATACGCCCGCGAGAACAAGGTGCCTTATTTGGGTATTTGTTTGGGAATGCAATCGGTAGTCATTGAGTTCGCCCGTAATGTTTTGGGCCTGAAGGGGGCAAGCTCTACAGAGTTTGATCGTAACTCGCCGCACCCAGTCATTGGCTTGATTACGGAATGGATTACCTCTGATGGCGAAGTCGAAAAGCGGGATGAATCCTCCGATTTGGGGGGAACCATGCGCTTGGGGGCACAAGAGTGTCGTTTGGTGAATGGCTCCAAAGCGCGTGATATTTATGGCGCCGATGTGATTGTTGAGCGTCACCGTCATCGCTATGAGGTTAACAACAACTATGTGGATCAATTGCAAAAGGCAGGCTTGAAAATTGGTGGTTGGTCTGCTGATGACACCCTGGTAGAAATGGTGGAGATCCCTGATCATCCATGGTTTGTGGCTTGCCAATTCCACCCGGAATTTACTTCCACGCCTCGCGATGGGCACCCGCTCTTCACCGCATTCGTTAGCGCAGCCTTGGCGCATAAAAAGTCATAATCTGTTGCCGCCTATGGGCGGCAACTTTTTTTAAGGAAACTCTGTGTCTCAAGAAATCGTCACTATAGGTCAGCTTCGGGTTGGCAACCAGTTGCCATTCGTGCTCTTTGGCGGCATGAATGTGTTGGAATCGCGCGATATGGCCATGCGGGTTGCTGAGGCCTATGTTCAGGTTACCCAAAAATTGGGTATCCCTTATGTGTTCAAGGCCTCCTTCGATAAAGCCAATCGCTCCTCGATTCATTCTTATCGTGGTCCTGGCATGGAAGAGGGCCTTAAAATTTTTCAGGAAATCAAAAATACTTTTGCCGTTCCTGTAATTACGGATGTACATGAAATTCACCAGTGCAAACCAGTTGCCGAGGTGTGCGATGTTATCCAGTTGCCAGCCTTTTTGGCGCGCCAAACAGATTTGGTGGTGGCCATGGCTAGCACGGGGGCAGTAATCAATATCAAGAAACCTCAGTTTCTTAGCCCCGGCCAAATGAAAAATATCGTGGAAAAATTTGCTGAGTGCGGTAACGAGAAAATTATTCTGTGCGATCGTGGCACTAACTTTGGCTACGACAATTTGGTAGTGGACATGCTGGGCTTTCGCACTATGCGCGAAGTCAGTGGCAATGCCCCGGTCATTTTTGACGTAACCCACTCGCTGCAATGCCGCGATCCCATGGGGGCTGCATCCAGTGGCCGCCGTCATCAGGTGGCTGAGTTGGCTCGTGCAGGTATGGCTGTGGGTTTGGCCGGATTATTTTTGGAGGCGCATTCAGATCCGAATAAAGCCAAGTGCGATGGCCCCAGCGCGTTGCCATTGGATAAGCTGGAGCCTTTCTTGCACCAAATGAAATCGATTGATGATTTGGTGAAAAACTTTCCTCCTTTGGATATTCAGTAATACATCCAAAGGCATTTATTTATTTTTGTAGAAACACACTCTGGAGAAAACGAATGACCAAGATTGTTGATATTAAAGCTTTTGAAATTCTGGATAGCCGCGGTAACCCAACCGTAATGGCCGAAGTTATTTTGGCGGATGGCTCGATCGGTTCAGCGACAGCCCCTTCTGGTGCATCAACTGGTTCGCGCGAAGCTTTGGAGCTGCGCGATGGCGACAAATCTCGCTATATGGGTAAGGGTGTTTTGAAAGCTGTTAACAATATCAACACTACCATCAAAAGCCTGCTGGTAGGTATGGATGCGTTGGATCAGCGTGCAGTTGATAATGCCATGATCAAGGCTGATGGTACCGACTTTAAAACTGTTTTGGGTGCAAACGCCATTCTCGCTGTTTCTTTGGCGACGGCTAAAGCAGCTGCTATTGCGAAAAAGGTTCCTTTGTACGCCCACATTGCCGACATCAATGGCACTCCCGGTAAATACTCTATGCCAGTACCTATGATGAATATCATCAATGGTGGTGAGCATGCCGACAACAACGTAGATATTCAGGAGTTTATGGTTCAGCCAGTAGGCGCCAAGACTTTTGCTGAAGCCCTGCGTATGGGTGCAGAAATTTTCCACAACCTGAAAAAAATCCTGCATGACAAGGGTTTGAATACTGCGGTAGGTGATGAAGGTGGTTTTGCGCCGAACCTGCCATCTAATGAAGATGCACTGAAAGTTATTGCTGAAGCGGTTGCCAAAGCTGGCTACAAGCTGGGTGACAATGTCACCTTGGCTCTGGATTGTGCTGCGTCAGAATTTTACAAAGATGGAAAGTACGATTTGGCGGGTGAAGGCCGTGTATTTACCACTAATGAGTTTTCTGATTACTTGGCGGACCTGGCGGCTAAGTACCCAATTATCTCTATCGAAGATGGTAAAGACGAAAGCGATTGGGCTGGCTGGGCTGACTTGACCAATAAAATCGGCCATAAGATTCAATTGGTTGGTGATGATTTGTTTGTTACCAATACCAAAATCCTGAAAGAAGGTATTGAGAAAAAAATTGCCAACTCTATTCTTATAAAGTTCAACCAGATTGGTTCTTTGTCGGAAACCCTGGACGCCATCAAAATGGCGCAAGATGCAGGTTATACAGCGGTAATTTCTCATCGTTCCGGTGAAACTGAAGATACCACTATCGCTGATTTGGCGGTTGCCACCGCAGCGGGTCAAATCAAAACTGGCTCCCTGTGCCGTTCGGATCGCGTGTCCAAGTACAACCGTTTGCTGCGTATAGAGGCCGAACTGGGCGCTGCTGCTCCTTACAAGGGTCGCGCTGAGTTCAAGTCTTAATCGAACGCGAACAAAGGCCGATTTTATCGGCCTTTGTTCTTTAATGTTTGGCTGTTTTATCTTTTGTATTGCTTATGAAGTGGTTGCTGGGAATACTGGTTTTGCTCTTGGTGGCGCTGCAATATCGCCTGTGGATAGGTGAGGGCAGTCTTGCCCATGCGCATCGTTTGGAAAAAGATATTGCGCAACAAAAGGCAGAAAATGACCGTATGCGCGAGCGCAATCGTATTCTCGATGTTGAGGTTGAAGAGTTAAAAACAGGCTTGGATACCATTGAAGAGCGCGCCCGCAACGATATAGGTCTCATTAAAAAAGACGAAACATTTTTTATGATCATGGATGAGAAAAAACAATAACTGTAGCTGCTAATGGCTGCGTAAGCTCATCCCGATAGCCCCTTGTTATGAATTCAGTTGCTGCACAATCTCTCCCTTCTGTCTGGTGTATTGTCCCTGCCGCCGGCATAGGCTCGCGTATGGGGGCCTCTGTACCCAAGCA
>CAMLRI010000253.1 GCA_946482385.1 uncultured Cellvibrio sp. | reverse complement strand
CGCTGCACGTTGGACACGCGGTTGTGCGGGTGCAGGATAAAAATATCAATGTTGTCGCAGCGGCGGCAGCCTTCAATCGCGGCCGAGCCGGTATCGCCGGAAGTCGCGCCCATCACCACCACTTTTTGATTGCGCTTTTTCAGCAAGTGGTCGAGCAGGTGGCCGAGGAACTGCAGGGCAAAATCTTTGAATGCCAGGGTTGGGCCCTGGAACAATTCCAAAATCCATTCGTTGTGTGCGGTTTGCACCAGGGGCGCTATAGCGTCGTGGCGGAAGGTCGCATAGGCATCGGCGATGATTTTTTTAAAGTCCTCATCGCTAACAGCGCCGGCCACAAAGGGCTGCATTACCTTGAATGCCAATTCCTGGTAGGACAAACCCGCCCAGGAGGCGATTTCCTCGCGGGAAAAGCTGGGCAGGGTTTCGGGTACATAGAGGCCGCCATCCGGCGCCAGGCCAGTGAGCACAACCTCTTCAAAACTCAGGGCGGGCGCTTGGCCGCGGGTGCTGATGTATTTCACGTTGCTAGACCTCGGCAAACTTATTTAAGTGCTTCCACACGGATACGCACCACAGGCGCGCTGATGGAATCCAGAGCTTCAATACGGCTAATGGCATCGCCCAGGCGTTTTTCCTGTACGCGATTGGTCAGCAGAATCAGCGGCACAGAGGATTCACCCTCTTGCGCTTCTTTCTGGATCATAGCTTCGATACTGATACCGTAATCGCTGAGGATAGTGGCGACCTTGGACAGTACGCCCGGTTTATCCAGTGCCGACATGCGCAGGTAATAGGCAGTTTCCACTTCGGTGATCGGCAGTATTGGCTGGGCCGTCACAAAGTCAGCACCAAAGCCCAGGTAGGGTACACGGTGCTCTGGATCGGCAGTAAAGGTGCGCGCCACATCGACAATATCGCTCACCACCGATGAACCTGTCGGCTCGGCACCAGCGCCAGCACCGTAATACAGGGTGGGGCCAACGGCATCGCCTTTTACCAACACAGCATTCATCACCCCATCGACATTGGCGATCAGGCGTTTGGCGGGAATCAGGGTCGGGTGTACGCGCAGCTCAATACCCTTGGCGGCGCGGCGCGCTATACCCAGGTTTTTGATGCGGTAACCCAGCTCTTCGGCATAGGCCACATCGGCGGCGGCAATTTTGGTGATGCCTTCGGTGAATACCTTGTCAAACTCCAGCGGAATGCCAAAGGCCAGGGAAGCCAGGATCACCAGTTTGTGGGCGGCATCTATACCCTCCACATCAAAAGTGGGGTCGGCTTCGGCATAGCCCAGGGCTTGGGCCTCTTTGAGCACATCGTCAAACGCACGGCCTTTGTCGCGCATTTCGGTGAGAATAAAGTTGCCAGTACCATTAATAATGCCGGCCAGCCACTCAATACGGTTGGCCGCCAGGCCTTCACGTATGGCTTTGATAATGGGAATACCACCGGCCACCGCCGCTTCAAAGGCGACAGTCACGCCCTTGGCTTTGGCCGCAGCAAAAATCTCGTTGCCGTAATGGGCAATCAAGGCTTTGTTGGCGGTGATCACATGCTTGCCATTGTTGATAGCGGTCATGATCAGCTCTTTGGCTACCGTAGTGCCGCCAATCAATTCAACCAGCACATCCACATCCGGGTTGTTGGCTACTGCAAAAATATCGCGGGTCACGGCATAGGCCGAGGTGTCGCAATTGGGGTTATCGCGACGGGCACCAATTTGCACAATCTGAATGTCACAACCGGCGCGGGCATCAATCAGGTTTTTATTGCGTTTCAGGATATTTACAGTGCCGCTGCCCACGGTCCCAAGGCCGCAGATACCTAGTCTTACCGGTTTCAACATGGACTCCTCGCCACTTTCATTTAGGCGTCAGTTACAAAAAAAGATGGCCACCATACTCATGGCAGCCATCAGTGTCAATCAGCTTTCCCGCCGCCGGATAGCGGCACTAAAATTGGGCTTTTGCGGCCCGGAAAGGCTTAAATTCCCAGCTGTTTAGCCAGCTCGGCGGGCGGCAAATAACCCGGCAGCAAACGGCCGTCCGGGAACAGGAGCGCCGGGGTACCATTCACCCCAACCTCCCCACCCATATGGAAGTGCTTGGCCACCGGGTTATCGCAGCTGGCATTGGGCACAGGCTGCATCGCCTTAAGCTTGGTCATGGCATCCTGCTGATCCTTGGCACACCAGGCAGAAATCAGCTTATCTGCCGAGGGGCTGGGAATACCTGCACGCGGATAGGCCAGGTAGCGGATCTCTATGCCTAAATCGTTATAGCCGGGCAGTTCCTGGGTGCCCTCGGTATAGCTGTGCATCTGCCCGTGCAGACGGCGGCAGTATCCGCAATCGACATCGGTAAAGACATAGACCACGGCCTTGGCCTTGCCCTTGGGCTTGAAATTGATCGTGGTTTTGGGGTCGATAGTCGCAACCAGTTTTTTGCGCTCCGCCAGGGCATAGGGATCTTCAATGCGAACAAAATCACCCTCTTCCACAGCGAACAGATCACCGGCGATCATCTTGTCGCCCGCCGGGGTTATATAAATCATGCCACCGGGAATAGGCACCTGGTATAAGCCATCAATAGGTGCCGGGCGGGGTTGGCCGTACCTGATTTCCGGGCGCGCCGCGCGCAATTTTTCGAGGATGGTGTCCTCCACCGATTTGCGCTTAAGCAGCACACCGGAGCCTGACTCCTGCGCCCATACATAGGCACCCCCAAGGGCAGCTATTAACACGGCGGTTACAGCACCCAACCAAAATTTTTTACTCATCGATTTGCCTCTTTCGCTCTGTTCCAATTTTTATGATTGACACCCTAGCCGCGCGGATGATGCTCTGCATGCTGCTGCTTCATACGCAGGCGCGCCACATGGGTATAAATTTGTGTTGTTGATAAATCGCTGTGGCCAAGCAGCAACTGTACCACACGCAAGTCCGCACCATGGTTTAACAAATGAGTGGCAAATGCATGGCGCAGGGTATGGGGCGACAGCGGTTTGTTTATACCAGCCACTTGCGCCCAGTGCTTGATCCTGTACCAGAAGGTTTGGCGTGTCATCGCCTGGCCGCGCTGGCTGGGGAATACTACCTCATCGGGCAGATTATTCAGCAACACAGGTCGCGCTTCGCGCAAATAGCGCTGCATCCAGGCGGACGCCTCCTCCCCCATAGGCACCAAGCGCTCTTTACTGCCCTTACCCATCACCCGCACCACGTTTTGACGCAAATTAACCTGTGACATGGTTAATTCCACCAATTCACTCACCCTTAGGCCACAGGCGTACAAAACCTCCAACATGGTTTTATCGCGCAAACCTATAGGGTCGCTAATATCAGGGGCCGCTAACAGGCTTTCGACATCCGTTTCACTCAAAGATTTTGGCAGGGATGGATTTAATTTGGGGTTGGCCACCAGCGCCAAAGGATTGGCCGCGATACGGCCCTCGCGCAGCTGCAGACGGTAAAAACCACGCAGGCAAGACAAGAGGCGCGCACTGGAGCGACTCGACAGCTGCCGCTCCAGACGCCAAGAGAGATACTGCTGAATATGCTCAGCTGCCACCGCCAACAACAATGGCAAACGCGCCGCCTCCAGCCAGGTCGCAAACTGGCTCAGATCGCGCCGGTAGGACTCCTGGGTATTGGCACTCAGCCCTTTCTCCAGCCACAACTGATCGAGAAAAAAAGCAATTTCACGCTCATCATCAGACCGCATTTGACCACTCATGGGGTTATTGGTTACACCTTTGTTTTTATTAAGCCCCAAAACAAAAGGCCGAAGCAATCGCTGCTTCGGCCTTTTGTTTCACACCGGAAAAATGGCTTAGGCCAGTTTTTCCTTGATGCGCGCTGCTTTACCAGCCAGGTCACGCAGATAGTAAAGTTTGGCTTGACGTACATCACCGCGACGCTTGAGCACAACACTGTCGATCAAGGGGCTGTGAGTTTGGAAAGTACGCTCAACACCTACACCGTGGGAAATTTTACGCACGGTGAAAGCAGAGTTAAGACCGCGGTTACGAATAGCAATTACCACACCTTCGTAAGCCTGAACGCGCTCGCGGTCGCCTTCTTTTACTTTTACGTTCACTACCACGGTGTCACCGGGAGAGAATTCGGGCAGATTGCTTTTCAGTTGCTCTTTTTCCAGAGCCTGGATAATTGGGTTAGTCATGATATTACTCCTGGGAGTCTATAGCTTCACAGCTAGAGTTTGTCGTTATCAAGGTCCCGACGAAATTCCGTCAACAGCCGCTGCTGTTCCTCGGTTAGCTTTACTGCTTGCAGTAAATCTGGCCGTTTTAGCCAGGTTCGCCCCAGCGCCTGTTTCAGGCGCCAGCGCCGAATATGTTCATGGTTGCCTGACATGAGCACGTCAGGCACTCGCATGCCTTCAAATTCTTCCGGCCTCGTGTAGTGCGGGCAATCCAATAGACCATCCGTAAACGAGTCCTG
>CAMLRI010000252.1 GCA_946482385.1 uncultured Cellvibrio sp. | reverse complement strand
CACTTAACGATTGCTAAATATCACTTACTTATATTGAAGCTGGCACTCACTTAACAAAGGCTGAAATTTAGCCACAAAAAAGCCCCATCAAGGGGCTTTTTTGTGGTGTGGCGGAATTTACAGTATTTCCATCTCGTCGGATACATCCTCGCCACCGGCACTGAGCGATAGCGCCTGGGTAGCCAGCAACTCTGAGCGGACTTTTTGTTCCAATTCCTGGGCAATGGACTGATTTTCTTGCAAGAATTTAATGACATTATTCTTACCTTGGCCAATTTTGTTGCCCTGGTAACTGTACCAAGCGCCAGCCTTATCGATCAGCCCCAACTTAACCCCATAATCCACAACCTCGCCGAGACGGTTAATACCCGAACCATAAAGGATCTGGAACTCAGCTTGCTTAAAGGGAGGTGCAACCTTGTTCTTAACCACTTTGACACGAGTTTCGGAGCCAATAACCTCCTCACCCTCTTTTACCGCGCCTACCCGACGGATATCCAGGCGGACAGAGGCATAAAATTTGAGCGCATTACCACCAGTTGTGGTTTCGGGGTTACCGAACATAACGCCAATCTTCATGCGGATTTGGTTAATAAAGATCACCAGGCAATTGGCATTTTTAATATTGCCGGTAATTTTACGCAAAGCCTGGGACATAAGACGCGCCTGTAAACCCACATGGTGATCGCCCATTTCACCTTCAATTTCAGCGCGAGGCGTTAAGGCTGCCACTGAGTCAACCACCAATACATCCACAGCACCAGAGCGCACCAACATATCGGTTACTTCGAGCGCTTGCTCGCCAGTATCCGGCTGGGAAACGATCAAATCTTCGACATTAACGCCTAACTTGGTAGCATAAATAGGGTCAAGGGCATGTTCAGCATCAATAAAAGCGCAGGTACCCCCCTGGCGCTGGGCTTCGGCAATAACCTGCAAGGTAAGTGTTGTTTTACCTGAAGACTCCGGGCCATAGATTTCGATAATACGGCCTTTAGGCAGGCCACCTATCCCCAAAGCCACGTCCAACCCCAGAGAGCCAGTAGAAATGGCCGGGATCACCATCTGCTCGCGGTCCCCCATACGCATAACGGTGCCTTTACCAAATTGACGCTCAATCTGGCTCAGGGCCGCCTGCAACGCTTTCTCTTTATTCGCATCCATTGAACACCTCAACAATTCATCAATAAGGGTTAATCAGTCATCTTTATAAGTGGCACGCAGAACCAGCAACAGCTCGCACCAATGAACACAGCATACACCAAAAACCTGTATGCGCAAACAGTACTAGTAATTTATACAGTATTTTTATTAAGGGTCAGATACTGCAGAAGGCCCGCGATGGCTTCAACGACAGCCTGGTGCTGGATAGCCTCGCGGCCGCCGTTAAAATGCAGCACCCGGGATTCCAGCCAGCCATTCGCAGACCCCCAGGCAAACCATACAGTGCCTACCGGTTTGGCAGCAGTGCCCCCTTCAGGGCCGGCTATACCACTGATGGCAACCGCCAAATCTGCCCCGCTCAACGCCAGAGCACCCAAAACCATCTGACGTACCACGGATTCACTTACAGCACCTTGTTCTGCTAAAAGATCCGGGGCGACACCCAACAACTGCACCTTGGCGGTATTGGCATAGGTGACCAAACCATAGCCAAACCAGTTTGAACTGCCAGGTACCGAGGTAATCGCCGCCGCCACCCCTCCACCTGTGCAAGATTCAGCCGTAGCTACCGTCCATCGACGCTGCGCCAGCTGCCGACCAAGTTCAGCGGCCAAGCTATTTAGGTTGCTATCCACGATACCCCCTTGAGAGGTTCTATACTCTGGGCATTATTGGTTAAGAGCGATGATACCCTAGTGGACTCCCCTATCCCTCACTCCATCCCCGGTTACCACATTAAAGCGGCTCTTGGCGAAGGCGGCATGGCCAACGTGTTTCTGGCCACCCAAACTTCTCTCGACCGCCCTGTGGCGATCAAGATTCTTAATGCCACGCTAAATCAGGATCCTGGCATCCAGGAGCAATTTGCACAGGAATCGCGCATTATCGCCCAACTAAACCACCCCAACATTATCCAGGTTATCGACCAGGGCAACACCGAACAGGGGCTACCTTATTTTGTGATGACCTACATCAAGGCCATCACACTTGACACAATCTTACAGCGCGATGACGTCAGTCTGACGCGCAAGCTGGACATCTTTATCCAGATTTGCAGCGCCCTGGCTTATGCCCACCGCAATGGAATCATCCACCGCGACATCAAGCCCGCCAATGTACTGGTCGATTACGACGGCCATGTGCGGCTAGTGGACTTTGGGATTGCCGGCTACTTCACCGCCAAGCAGAAAGGGGCTGCCCCAGCGGTAGCCATGGTGATGGGTACAGATGCCTATATGGCACCGGAACAGCGGCTGGGCAGCCATCACACCAGTCAGTTAAGTGATATTTATGCATTAGGAGTCCTGATGCATGAAGTGGTGTTTGGCGTGCTGCCGGCAGAGGCAACAGCAGAAACCTATAGCAAACCCCTACAAGACAAATACCAGCTAGCCCCCCGGTTGCGCAGCCTGATCGAACAATGCCTTGCCGACTCACCCAAGGAGCGCCCAGTTTCCGCCGAAGCCCTGCGCCAAACATTGCTCTTGCTGGCACAAGGGCGTCATTTGCGCACCAACCGTTGGAGCATGGAATCCACCCGCGACAACATGCCGCCCAACTACACCCTATTGGATGTACTCAAGGAAAACCCTTTTGGCGCTACCTACCTGGTCAACGACCCCAACCGGCAACGCTTATTAGTCATTAAAAAGCAGCACCTGGAACACCTGGGTAATGCCCCCGTATACGCCGCCAAGCTTACCCATATTCAGCATCCACACCTGGTACGCATTTTGGGAACCGGGAAAAATCCCAGGGTCTTTATCCTGGCCAGCGAATACATGGCGGGCGGCAGCCTGCAAGATCGCCTCAGCCACACCCTAAACCTGGGGCAGTGGCTGCAACTGGCGCAACAATTATGCAACGCCCTTGCCTGCGCCCATTCCTATGGTCTGGTACATGGCAATCTTCGCCCGAGCAACCTGTTATTTACCGATAGTCAACAGCTCAAACTGAGCGATTTTGGATTTCCCGCACACAGTTACGGTGATGACCGCCACTGGTATCACCCCGCTGGCGAGCCAAGCTCAACCAGTACCGATATTTATGCGGCGGGCGCGATCCTATTCCAAATACTCACAGGCAAGCCACCTTCCAGCCGCTGGTGTGGATTAAGCAATCGCTGGGCGTTGCGCAGCCTATCCGGCCCCCTGCGCCGATTACTGCAGCAAATGATCGCCAGCAACCCGCGCCAACGTCTCGCCAGTGCAGAACTGGCGGCACGAACCTTCACCCAACTCCAGGCAACACAGCACACGCGCGTGCTGCAAAGCACTCTCAGCCACTAGGGAATTCCGCACATCAATCCCGCTCTTCGCGTGGTTCTATGGGCACCAACTCCAGTGTTAAAGGCTGCACTGGTGTGGGCATAGGGCGATGCACCCTGGATACAACAGGGGCAGCCTCTATTGGTAGCACTGAGGCCGCACGTGAAACTGCTTCCGCCTGCGCCTTATGCTTTAACTGCGCAGTCAACTGCCGGCATTTAAGAGCCTGTGCCTGCATTCCCGGTAAACCATCCAAGGCAGCCGACATTAATTCATAGGCATCAACCAAATGGGGATACGCAGGGTGCTGCTTATGCAAACCATTCAATAAGCGCACAACCCCACGCAAATCCCCTCGCGCCTTTAACTGCTCCGACAAGATAAAACGCAAGCCGGGGTCATCGGGTAAATAATCCGGCGCCACAATCAAAATTCGTTTAAACACACTGGCAAGTTTTTCCACGCGATGTTTGCGCCGCATAAACGCCAGATACACTCCGGCAAAATCCTTCATAAGCTCTACCTTTTTACAAAGATAAAGCAACTCAAAAAAATTATCGAAAAAAACCGGTTCGTCAGGGTATTGGCGAAATGCCTGGTAATAGAGGCCAATCATGGTTTCGTAATCGCCCTCCTTAAGTAAAACTTCAATCTTAGCCAGTAACCGCTCTTTATCACTACGCGGAAGTGGCTGCTCATCCTGCTCGTCAATACGCGCGCTGTAACCCAACTCAGCCTGATACTGAAACAGCATATACCCCATTAAATGAAACACCACCAAGGTGTAATAGTTAGATATCACCAACTGCAACAACATCGAAAAAGCGGGCAATCGGCCAGCCCATTCCTGCAGAACGGCCACAGAGCCCATCATGATGCCTATAAATGCAATCAGTAAACCATAAGGCAGGCCAATAGCATTAATCAAACCAAACACACCCAGGGGATTAATAGCCTCACGCACGCTTTCTGTTTGTGCAAAACGAATCAGTATCGCGGGAACAGCAACCAACATCAGCACCGCCAATACACCACCGGCCGCAG
>CAMLRI010000251.1 GCA_946482385.1 uncultured Cellvibrio sp. | reverse complement strand
ACCCGCCCATTACACCTGGAGCCAGCCTCCAGGTGTTTCCCTACCTCATCTACCCGGCCACATCTACCCTGCGCCAACTCATCTAACCAGCAAAACTGCTTTCCCCCCAAAAAATTTTCCTTGGTTATAAAAACCGCCCCTTATTACATACCGCTATAGGTTTCTGAGTTTTAGTACAAAAGACTCTTAAATTTGTCAGATAAACCCACCTAAGCCTGTTACGCCCCTGTTTATGCCTTCCTATACTCACACCAATTAGGGTTGAACACCGCTTGGCAGCAAGCGGCGGAGAAGTGCTATAGCTCACGGGCTACCAAGGGAGACGATAGGATGTCACATGAACCTCACGGGGGACTCGCCAGCGCCGATTCCGGCTTTTTAGCCGAACTGCTGGACACAGTCCCCACCGGCATACTGGTCACCGACGCCAGCGGCCAGATCACCTATGCCAACACCGAATCCGAGCGGCTGTTTGGCTACAGCCGCCACGAGCTGCTGGGGGAGTCCATCGACATCCTCCTGCCCGACCGCTTTAACCGCGACCACGCCCGCCTGCGCGAAGGCTACCTGGCCAACCCCAGCACCCGCCATATGGGCGCCGGACGCGACCTTTACGGGCGGCGCAAAAACGGCAGTGAATTCCCCCTGGAAGTAGGCCTGCGGCCGCTGCAAAGCCAGGGCGCCCAGTACGTGGTGGCGAGCATTGTCGATATCAGTGCGCGCAAGCAGCTGGAAGCCAAGTTTGCCAAGGTGATTGAAGCATCCCCTTACGGCCAGCTGCTGGTGGATGAGCGCGGCATTATCCAAATGGTCAACCCCAGCCTGACCCAATTGTTTGGCTATAGCAGCGAAGAACTGCTCGGCCAGTCGATGAATATCCTCCTGCCGGAGCGCTACCGCGGCAATCACGACAAGCTGCGCGAGGGCTACCACCAACAGCCCAGCCTGCGCGCCATGGGCCTGGGGCGCGACCTGACCGGGCGCCACAAAAACGGCACCGAAGTTCCCGTGGAAATTGGCCTAAGCCCGGTAGAAACCGACAAGGGGGTTTATACCCTGGCCGTGGTAACCGACATTTCCGAACGCAAACGCCTGCAGCTCAGCCTGCAACAAGCCAATGCCCATATGGAGGAGTTCACCTACGTCGCCTCCCACGATTTGAAATCGCCCCTGCGCGGTATTGCCGATTTGGTGGAATGGCTGGGGGAAGACCTGCCGCCAGACGCCTCGGAATCCCTGCATAAAAATATCGAGCGCATCCGCGTGCGCATCAACCGCATGGAAAAACTGGTAGACGACCTGCTGCTCTACGCCCGCGCCGGCAAGCGCGCCAAAGAGGCATTCACCATTGATGTGGATGAGTTGATCGCCAGCATTATCGACATGCACCCGGTGCCGCCGGAATTTCGCATAGAGGTGGATATACAGCTGCACCAGCTGATTGCCGCGCGCACGCCGCTGGAAACCGTGCTGCGCAATTTGTTCAGCAATGCCCTTAAACACCACGACGGCGAGCACCCGGAAATTCATATCCGGGTGGAGCCCAGCGGCAACTTTGCCTGCTTTAGTGTGCGCGACAACGGCCCCGGCATTCCCGAAGCGGCGCAGGAGCGGATCTTCCGTTTATTCCAAACCCTGACCCATACCGACAGCGGCAGCGGTATAGGCCTGGCCGTTGCCAAACGCATGACCGAAAGCCACGGCGGGCAGATCCAGGTGATCTCCCACAACGACAGCCGCGGCGCCGAGTTCCGCGTCTACTGGCCCAGATTTCCCCGTAAAGACATCAATGAATAAGTGCAGACAAAAGCGAACAGGAGCTGCCTATGCCAATTAATATTTTGCTGGTAGAAGACGACGACGTAGCTGCCGAAGCGGTAGTGCGCAGCCTGCGCAAACACTCGGTCAACGCCCCGGTCACCCTGGCGCAAGATGGCCTGGAGGCGCTGGAAATTTTGCGCGAGGAACACCCGCAACAGCACATCGAAAAACCCTATGTGGTACTGCTGGATTTAAATATGCCGCGCATGAACGGCTTTGAATTTATGCAGGAAGTACGCGCCGACCGGGAGCTGAGCGAAAGCGTAATTTTTGTGTTGACCACCTCCGACAACGAACAGGATCGCGCCCGCGCCTACGCTAAAAACATTGCCGGTTACATGGTGAAATCGGCGGTGGGGCCGCAATTTGCCAAGCTGGCCTCACTGCTCGACAGCTACCGCGCGGCGGTAAAGTTACCGGGGGAGTAATTGCCAAATGTCCACCAGTTCATCCGCGTTGGCAGAGGTACCGCTAAACCTGCTGGTGGTTGACGACGATGATGTCGACCGCGAAAAAATTCTGCGCCTGTTGCGCCGCATACCGCTCAATTTCCAGGTGAGTGAAGGTAGCTCGGCGCGCGAGGCACTATCGCTGATCCAGGGTAAACCCTTCCAGTGCGCCATCCTCGATTACCGCCTGAAAGATGCCCTGGGTTCCGAGCTGGTAGAGGCGCTGCAAAGCCACAACAACTGCCCCATCCCCATCATTATGGTGAGCGGCAACAGCGATGAGCGCATAGTGGCCAATTTAATGCGCGAGGGTATTTTCGATTACCTGCCCAAGCGCAACCTGCAAGCCGAACAATTGCAAACCGCGCTGGAAAACGGCCTCGCCTGGGCCAAAAACGAAAGCCTGGTGTGCGAACAGCGCAAGCGCTTTAACGAATTGGCCGAGGGCCTGCCCCACCTGGTATGGACCTGCCTGCCCGACGGCCGCTGCGATTTCCTTAACCGCCGCTGGTGTGAATACACTGGCCGCCCGCAGGAAGAGCAACTGGGCTTTGGCTGGCTGGAGCATGTTCACCCAGAGGATAAAGACAAGCTGATCCACGCCTGGAGCCAAAGCGTTAGTAGCGGCGCCCCCCTGCATGTGAAATTCCGCATCCGCCGCCACGATGGCGACTACCGCTGGTTCGATACCCGCGCCACTGCCCAGCGCGATGCCGAAGGCAATGTGTTGCGCTGGCTGGGCAGCAATACCGATATCACCGATTTTGAGCTGACCCGCCAGGCGCTGGCCAGCAGCGAGCAGCGCTTTCACGCCGCCTTTGACTACGCCCCCCTGGGCATGGCGCTGATCAGCCTGGAGGGCGACATAGTGCAAGCCAACGGCGCCTTCTACCAACTGCTGGGCGAGGATGCGCCGGCACAACTGGGCACCCCCGGCCATATTGCCCAAATCAGTTTCGACGAGGACCTGGAACTGGAAGGCAAATACCTGCTGGAGCTACAGCAGCACGACACCCCTTTTGTGCAATTTGAAAAGCGCCTGCATGGGCGCGATGGCCATACCATCACCACCCAGGTCAGCGTGGCGCTGATCAACAAAAATGCCCGGCCACCCTGTTACCTCTACCAGTTTTATGACCTTTCCGAGCGCAAGCGCTACGAGCAGCAACTAATTAAGCTGGCCCATTACGATTCGCTCACCGGCCTGGGCAACCGCGCCAAATTGTTTGAGGAAATTGAATTTTTAATCCAGCGCAGCCACCGCGGCGGCACCCCTTTTGCGCTGCTGTTTGGCGACCTGGACCACTTTAAGCAAATCAACGATGGCCTGGGCCACGAAGCCGGCGATTTGCTGCTGCGCACTGTGGCGCGGCGCCTGCAAAAAGGCCTGCGCCGGGGCGATAGCGTTTCGCGCCTGGGGGGCGATGAATTTGTGGTGCTGTTGCAGGATGTAAACCGCTTTGAAGCGGTAATAACCGTGGCGGAAAAGCTTATCCAGCGCATCAAGCGGCCAGTGCGCCTGGGGCACAACGTGGTGCATGTGGGCATGAGCTTTGGTATCGCCCTTTACCCCACCGACGGCGACAACCCGCAAACCCTGTTGCGCAATGCCGACAGCGCCCTGTACGACGCCAAAGCCAAGGGGCGTGGCAGCCTGCAGCTGTACCGCAAAGAATTAACCGAGTATGTGCACAACCGCCTGATGCTCGACGCCGACCTGCGCAACGCGCTGCAGCGCCAGGAATTCGAGCTGCATTACCAGCCGGTGATCGACCTGGCCAGCCAACAGATAAGCTCGGTAGAGGCGTTGATCCGCTGGCGCCACCCGGTGCGTGGCATGGTCAGCCCCGACGAATTTATCCCCTACGCCCAGGAGAGCGGGCTGATTACCCGCATCGGCGAATGGGTGCTGCAGCAAGCCTGCCGCCAGGCGGCGCTATGGCAGGCGCAGGGCATCAACATCCCCGTAGCGATCAACGTGTCGGCGCGGCAGTTTGTGCAAAACAACCTGGTCAGCCTGATCCAGCGGGCGCTGGAGGAAAACCAACTGCACGCCAGCAGCCTGATCCTGGAAATTACCGAGCAGATGTTTTTGGAAAACACCCAGGACAACATCCGCCAAATCCAAGAGCTAAAAGCCATGGGGCTGCGCATCTCCCTGGACGACTTTGGCATAGGCTATTCCTCGCTCAGTTACATACTGCGCT
>CAMLRI010000250.1 GCA_946482385.1 uncultured Cellvibrio sp. | reverse complement strand
CGGCCATCTGCCATTGGTAGAGCGCCTGCATGGCATAGTGGCGCGCCATACGGCGAGTGGCGGCTGTGAGGCTTTTGTCGGAGCCGGAAAAACTGGACATGGCTATTTACCTGAAAACTGAAAAAGACAGAGTCTGAAAAAACAGCCTCTGATAAAACCTAAAAAACAACACCGGAAAAACAAGCGGCGATGACCCAGGTCATCGCCGTATATCGACAGGGCGAGACGACTTAAATCTTGCCGAACAGGGATACCATTTCCAGCGCGGTGGATGCGGCTTCCACACCTTTGTTGCCCGCTTTGGTGCCAGAGCGTTCAATGGCCTGCTCGATAGAATCCACCGTCAATACGCCGAAGGTAACCGGCACGCCGTATTGCAGAGACACTTGCGCCAAACCCTTGGTGCACTCGCCGGCAACATAATCAAAATGGGGGGTGCCGCCGCGAATGACCGCGCCCAGGGCAATAATTGCATCGAACTCTTTTTTGGCGGCAATTTTTTGCGCGGTGAGCGGGAATTCAAACGCACCCGGCGCGTAATAAATGGTGATGTTTTCATTTTTAATGCCGTGGCGGCGCAGGGTGTCCAGGGCGCCTTCTTTCAGGCTTTCCACCACAAAGCTGTTCCAACGGCTGACGATCAGCGCGTACTTGCCGGAACAGGACGAAAATTCACCTTCAACAACCTTGATAGTACTCATAAGATTTTTCCAATAGTCAGCAATCAATTAGCAGATGCAGATTCAGCATCCGGGCAAATATATTCCACCACTTCCAAATCAAAACCGGACAGTGCCGAGTAGCGCATAGGCGCCGACATCACCCGCATTTTGCGCACACCTAAATCGCGCAAAATTTGCGAGCCGGTGCCCACCTGTTTGTAGAGCACCTCGTTGCTGCGGCGCAGCTGTTTGCCGGAAATCAGCCAGTCGATACTGTCTTCCACTTCTTTGGTGGATTCGTCGTGGCAAATCAGCAGCACCACGCCCTTGCCTGCCTCGCTCACCTTGCGCAGCGCATCCTGGTAAGTCCAGCCTTTGCCGCCGGCGACCGAGGTGCGTTTCAGGCTGAGCACATCCCGGGCTATATCCATTACGTGCACCCGCACCAGGGTGGGTTCGGCGTCTATCTCGCCCTTGGTCATCACAAAGTGCAGGTCGCCGCGGGCCAGGTCGCGGTAGGTGTGCAGATCGAATTCGCCGAACAGGGTGTCCACCTTGCGGCGATTGATGCATTCAACGGTTTTTTCTTTGGTGGCGCGGTAGTGGATCAGGTCGGCAATGGTACCGATTTTCAACCCATGTTGCTCGGCAAATCGCTCCAGGTCGGGGCGGCGGGCCATGGTGCCGTCGGGGTTCATGATTTCCACAATCACCGCTGCTGGCTCAAAACCCGCCAGGCGCGCCAGGTCGCAACCGGCTTCGGTGTGGCCGGCGCGGCTCATTACCCCGCCCGGCTGCGCCATTAGCGGGAATATGTGGCCGGGCTGTACCAGGTCTTGCGGCTTGGCATTGGTTTTTACCGCCGTGCGCACAGTGAGGGCGCGATCGGCGGCAGAAATGTCGGTGGATACGCCTTCGGCCGCCTCAATAGACACGGTGAAGTTGGTGGTGTGCTGGGATTTGTTGTCGCTCACCATCAGCGGCAAATCCAACTGCTTACAGCGCTCGGGGGTGAGCGTCAGGCAGATCAATCCGCGCGCGTGGGTGGCCATAAAGTTGATGTCTTCCGGGCGCACCTGCTCGGCCACCATAATCAGGTCGCCTTCGTTTTCGCGGTCTTCGTCATCCATCAGGATGACCATCTTGCCGTGGCGCAGGTCTTCGATCAGTTCTTCCGGGGTATTGAGTTGCATAGTGATTCCCACAACAGGGTGATTGCCGATTAGCCTTGCTCAGGCGAAACCATTCTTTGCCAAAAATTCCAGGGTAATACCGCCCTGGCCAGTGGGCTCGGCGGCCTTGTCGCCCAGCATTAAGCGCTCCAGGTAGCGGGCCAGCACATCCACTTCCAGGTTGACCCGGGTGCCCGCCTTGTAGCTATCCATAATGGTCCACTGCAGGGTGTGGGGGACGATATTGAGTTCAAACTCGGCGCCATCCACCTTATTGACGGTAAGACTAGTGCCATCCACCGTAATTGACCCCTTGTGGGCAATGTATTTGGCCAATTCTTTGGGCGCGCGTATGCGGAAGCGCTCGGAGCGGGCGTCCGGGTGGCGACTGACCACTTCACCCACGCCATCCACATGGCCGCTAACAATATGGCCACCCAAGCGGGTTTGCGGGGTGAGCGCCTTTTCCAAATTGACCCGCTGGCCGCGCTGCCAACCGGGGAGCGTGGTGTTATCCAGGGTTTCGCGGGATACATCGGCCCAGTAACCATCGCCCGGCAGGTCGACTACCGTCAGGCAGACGCCGTTGGTGGCGATGGAATCGCCCAGGCGCACATCGGCCAAATCCAGGTTGTGGGTTTTGATGCGCAGGCGCAGGTCGCCATTTTGCGGCTGCAGGGCGACCACCTCGCCAATAGCTTCAACAATGCCGGTAAACATAGGCGCCTCTACACAATCAGGGTATTGGGCTGCGCGGCGGGGATGCGCAGGTCGATAACACGGGTTTTGGCCAGCAGGTCGTGCAGGCAGCGGTGATCGGCGCGGAAAATCAGCAGCCAGTCCAGCACCCGCAACAAGGGGCCTATGGGGCCGAGGAAGGTGAGCGCCCACTGGGTGAAATAGCGGTTGAGAATCAGCGCCGGCAGCGACAGGCGACGCCCTTCCAGATCGACTATGGCGATTTTAAGCAGGTACTTGCCAATGGTTTGGCCGTAGTTAGCCAGCCAGTAAGCATTCACTAACAGGAACAGGCCGCACTGCCAGGCAAAAATGGTTAGCGCCAGCTCGGGGCTGAGGGGTGAGGTTTCGGGCGATGTCAGCGCCTGCTCAACCAGGGTATTGAGGTTGTAGTGCTCGGCCACGGGCACCATGTATATCGACATTAACAGCCAGTCGATGCAAACCGCCGCCAAGCGCTTGGCGCGCGATGCACTGTTGCCCGCCGGGGATTGCGCTGGGGGTTGCGCTGGAGATTGGGGAGTGAAATCAGTCAAACCACACCTTCTTGGGTAATCAGTATTCGCTATCGGGCACGGCGGTAATACGCCAGTCCTGCCCGAGGGCGCGCATATCGGTAATTTTCAGCGCCAGGGCGGCAGACATGGTGTCCAGCGGCAGCTCAAACAGCGGCCGCCCCTGGCTGCCGAGCAGCTTGGGCGCCATGTACACCAGAATCTCGTCGAGCAGGCCGCGGCGCAAAAAGGCGCCGGCCAGGGTGGCGCCAGCTTCCACCAGCACCTCGTTGCACTGGCGCTTGGCCAGTTCGCCCACCAGGGTTTCCAGGTCGATGCGGCCATCGCGCCCCGGCAGTGCCAGCAGCTCCACCGCCTCCGGCCAGCCGCTGAGCTGAGCCGGGTTGGCGCTGCCATTGTGCACCAGCAAGATGGCGCCAGGCTGGCGCAGAAGCAAGGCATCGCGCGGCAATTGCAGGCGCGAATCCAGGATCACCCGCAGCGGCTGGCGCTGGGCGATCTGTTCCGCATTGGCCAGGCCCAATTCGGCGGCACGCACTGTGAGCGATGAATTGTCCTGCAGGATCGAACCTATACCGCTGACAATGGCGCAGGAGCGGGCGCGCAACCGCTGTACATCGGCGCGGGCCTTGGGGCCGGTAATCCATTTGCTGTCGCCGCTGGCCATGGCGGTGCGGCCATCCAGGCTCATGGCCAGTTTGCAGCGCACCAGGGGGCGCCGGCGCTCCATACGTTTGAGGAAACCCGGATTCAGCGCCCGCGCCTGGTCTTCCAACAGGGGGCCATCCACAGTTACTCCGGCAGCGCGCAAGCGCTCCAGGCCGGCGCCAGCCACCAGTGGGTTGGGGTCTTCCATGGCGTAGACCACCCGGGTGATGCCGGCGTCGATCAGCGCCTGGGAACAGGGGCCGGTGCGGCCGGTGTGGTTGCAGGGCTCCAGGCTGACATAGGCGGTGGCGCCGCGGGCCTGGTCGCCGGCTGCCGCCAGGGCGTTAACCTCGGCATGGCCTTCGCCGGCGCGGATATGCCAGCCCTCGCCCACCACCTGCCCGGCTTTTACCAGCACGCAGCCAACCCGCGGGTTGGGCATGGTGGTATAGCGGCCGCGCTCGGCCAAACGCAGGGCGCGCGCCATATGGCGATGGTCATCGGGAGACAGCGGCATGGCTTAGTTTTCCGGCTGCTGTTCGAGGCGGTCGATTTCCTTGCGGAATTCGTTGAGGTCTTTAAAGCGGCGATACACAGAGGCGAAGCGCACATAGGCCACCTCATCGAGCTTTTGCAGCTGCTCCATAACCTTTTCCCCCACCAGCAGGGATTTCACCTCGCGCTCGCCGGTGGCTTGCAAAAAGTGTTTGATGTGGTTGATGGCGGATTCAATGGCCTCGATACTGACCGGGCGTTTT
>CAMLRI010000249.1 GCA_946482385.1 uncultured Cellvibrio sp. | reverse complement strand
TTCCCCTACCTGGGCAGCGGCCAGCTGAGCGGCAGCCTGCGCGATCTGCAATTGGCGCTGGAATCGCGCCAGCCAGTAGTGCTGCGCGCCCGCGCCTGGGGCGCTTGGGTCAACCAACAGAATCAGCTGGTGGTGGCGCCCCAGTTGCAGCTGGAGGCGGACTGGAACCAACAGCAACTGCCGGCGGCCTGGTGGCTGCCGGGGCAGGTGCCGCCGGTCACCAGTGCCAAGCTCAGCGCCAGGGGCAACTGGCTGGGCTACAGCGCGCACCTGGCGGGCGACCTGCAATTGCCGGCGGAATCGCCGCTGGCAGCCATCCCCGCTTTGGATCTCACCCTGGCTGTAGAGGGCGATACCCGCGGCCTGCAGATCAACCAACTGCAAGTGCGCGAGCAATCCCCGGCGGCGCCACTGATTACACCGCAAGAGGCCGCCCAGTCAGAGACAGCCCAGTCAGAGACAATCCAGCCGGAAGATCCCCCGCAACAGGCGCCCCAGCAGCTGGCACTGGCGGGCGAACTGCAATGGTTGCCGCGCTTGCAGTGGCAGTTGGATGCCAAGGGGGAGCACCTCAACCTCGCCAGCCTGCTGGCCGATTGGCCGAGTTACCTGGACGCCTCCCTGCGCAGCCGCGGCTACCTGGATTACGCCAGTGGCGATTGGCAGCTGGGGCTGGAGCAGCTGGATATCCACGGCAGCCTGCGCAACCTCAACCTGGAAGCCAGCGGCCAGCTGCAGGCCGACCCCAAGGCCTGGCGCAGCCAGGGGCTGGAGCTGCTGCTGGGCGCCAACCGCTTGCAGCTCAAGGGCGGGGTGAGTGAGCAGGTGTACCTGGAGTGGGATTTGCGCGCCCCCATGCTCGACCAGCTGGGCATGGGCCTGGCCGGCAGCCTGGCAACCAGCGGCCAGCTGCGCGGCAGCCCGCGCCTGCCGCAGCTGGCGCTGGAACTCAAGGCCGATGGTTTGGCCTGGCAGGATTACCGCGTCGAACAGTTGCAGATGGCGATGACACCCCTGGATGGGGCTATCGCCCCCCTTGCCAGCACCGGCGCCAGTGGCAGTAGCGGCTCCCCCGATCCGGCTGCGCCGGCCGCCGCCCTGGGCTTGCCCCTCGACGAACAGATATTGCGCAGCGCCCGCTACCGCCTGGAGGCCAGCGGCCGCCGCCTCTACCTGGGCGACCAGCAGCTCAGCTCTTTTAGCCTCCAGGGGGAGGGCGCCCTGGATCAGCACCAGCTGGGCGGCAAGGTCAAAAGCCCCCAGTGGGGCAGCCTGGAGTTGGCCCTGGCGGGGCGCTACAGCGAATCCGGCTGGCGCGGGCGCCTGCAGCAGGCATCGGTAAAATTCAAAAAGGTACCGCGCTGGTGGCTGGTGAGCGCCAAGCCCATAGCGCTGAGCAAAGATGCCGCCGCCCATCGCTGGAACCTGCAACTGGGCGACCAGTGCTTTACCACCAGCACCAACCTGACGGCCGCGGTGGAGCGCAATCCCCTGGGCGCCCTCGGCCGGGCCAACCCCCAGGTCAGCCCGGTGGAAACGGCGCCCCTGCTGGCGCTGCCCGCCAGCCCCATCACCAAGTTGCCACCGCCGCGCCTGTGCCTCAACGGCAGCTGGGGTCAGCCGCCGGGGCAGGAAGCGGGATTAGTGCTGCAAGCACTGTTGGATGCGGTGCCCCTGCGGCAGTTTTATGCGCTGTTTAAACCCGAGGTGTTTTTTGCCGGGGTGATGGATGGCCAATTGCAGGTGCGCAGCCCCAGCCTGCGCCTGGATCAGCTGCGCGCCGAGGCGGAAATCAGCACCCGCCACGCCGAGCTGCGCTACCAGTTCCCCGGCGGCGCCACCGAGGTTTACCCCTGGCGCCAGGTCAGCCTGGCGGCGGGCCTCAACAAGGGGCGCCTGGTCACCCGCGCCCAAATGGAATGGCAGGACTATGGCCAGCTGCACGCCAGCGGCGACTTCGACCTGCTCAGCGGCCAGATCCACAGCGGCGGGTTGCACGCCCGCTTCAGCAACCTGGCGCCCCTGGAAACCCTGATCACCCCCGCCAACAATGTCAGCGGCGACCTGCGCCTGGATCTCAGCCTCGCCGGCCAGCTGGCCAAGCCACTGGTATCGGGCGATCTCAGCCTCAGCAATGGCAGCGCCAATATCCCCAAGCTGGGGCTGGATCTGCAGGGCATCCAACTGCACCTGAGCGCCGACCGCAGCGAGCGCATCAACCTGGTGGGGCAAATCTCCTCAAAGGATGGCCAGCTCAGCCTGGACGGCCAGCTCAACCAGCTGGGCAGCCCCCAGTGGCAGGCGCGCGCCAATTTGCGCGGCGGCGATTTCCGCGTTATCAGCACCAGCCAGGTCAAGGCCAATATCAGCCCCGAACTGGAGTTGACGGCTAATGCCGGCGAGCTGCGCCTTACCGGCGCGGCCAATATCCCCTGGGCGCGGGTAGCGCTTAAAGCCCTGCCGCCCAGCACCACCCGGGTATCCAGCGATGTGGTGATTGTCGACCAGCCGCAAACTGCCGCCCAGGCCAGCGGCGGCCCGGCGCTCTACGCCAATATCAACCTCAGCCTGGGCAAGGATGTGCGCTTCAAAGGCTTTGGCCTGGATAGCGAGCTGGGCGGCGCCCTCCAGCTCAACAAGGAGGCGCAGCGCCAGCTCTTTACCAACGGTTTTGTGGCGGTGCGCAAGGGCACCTACAAAGCCTATGGCCAGAACCTCAGCATCGAGCGCGGCCGCTTGATCTTCCAGGGCCCCTACGACAACCCCGGCCTGGATATACGCGCCTCGCGCCGCATTGCCGATGACGACAACACCCAGGTCGGCCTGGAAATTGGCGGCACCTTGCAGCGCCCCAATGCCAAGGTCTATTCCCTGCCGTCCCGTTTTTCCGACAGCGAAGCTATGATGATGCTGCTCAGCGGCAAGCCGCTGGATGACTCCTCCCGCGCCGAAGCCAGCCTGCTCCTCGGCGCCCTCGGCGGCCTGGGTAACGACTCGGTGGGCATCAGCCAGGGCATAGCCAACTTCTTCCGCGTCGATGAGCTGGCGGTCAATTCCGACAAGGGCATAGACCAGAGCGAGCTGTGGATCGGCAAGCAGCTCACACCCAAACTCATGGTGCGCTACATGGTCGGCCTGTTCGACCGCCTGGCCAGTATTGGGGTGGAATACCAGCTCAGCGAACGCCTGCGGCTGGAGGCAGAATCCGGCGAAACCCAAAGTGTGGATGTGATTTACAAGATCGAGCGTTAAACGCCCCTGCTGCTGTTAATAAGCGCAAACCCCGTAGCTTTTGTTGGTGTTATCGGTTACATAGTGTCCTTATCACAATAACCACGACGATAACTTCAAAGGACAACTGCTATGCACAAGCTCACGCGCCCACTCCTGTTGCTATTCAGCCTCTTCCTGGCCGGCCCGCTACAGGCCGACAACGCCTGGCAAAACGCCAGTGGCTGGTGGAACGCCAGCGATATCCCCGCCTTCGACAAACGCCAGCTCGGCCGCCAGCTGCCGCTGCTGCGGGTGCAGGGCAACCAGTTCGTCAATGAACAGGGCAAGCCGGTGGTGCTGCGCGGTATCAACATTGCCGACCCCGCCAAAATCGCCAAAGACCAGCGCTTTAGCAAACAGCACTTCGAGGTAATCCGCGCTTGGGGTGCCAATGTGGTGCGGGTACCGGTACACCCCAGTTCCTGGCGCAGCCTGGGGGTGAAAACCTATCTGCAACTGCTCGATCAGGTAGTGGCCTGGAACAACGAACTGGGCATGTACACCATCATCGACTGGCACTCCATCGGCAACCTCAAATCCGAGCTGTTTCAAAACCCCATGTACCACACCAGCAAGGGTGAAACCTTCGACTTCTGGCGCCGCGTATCCGAGCGCTACGCCGGCATCCACTCGGTGGCCTTTTACGAAATTTTCAACGAGCCCACGGTGTTCAATGGCCGCCTGGGCATAGCCAGCTGGGCGGAGTGGAAGGCCATCAACGAAGAGGCCATCACCATCATCCAGGCCCACAACCCCCAGGCTATCGCCCTGGTGGCCGGCTTCAACTGGGCCTACGACCTGCGCGAAGCGGCCGCCAATCCCATTGAGCGCGACAACATCGCCTACGTCAGCCACCCCTACCCGCAAAAAGTCGGCGCCCCCTACCAGGCCAACTGGGAGCGGGATTTTGGATTTATGGCCGATAAGTACCCGGTGTTCGCCACGGAAATTGGCTACCAGCTCGCCAGCGACAAGGGCGCCCATATCCCGGTGATCGACGACGGCAGCTACGGCCCGCGCATCACCGATTACTTCAACAGCAAAGGCATCAGCTGGGTGGTATGGGTATTCGACCCCGACTGGTCGCCACAACTCTTTACCAGCTACGACGACTACAAGCCCACTATGCAGGGCGAACACTTCCGCAAAGTAATGCTGCAGTTGAATAAATAATTTTTTGCACCGATAAAAACAACAAACCCGCCAATTGGCGGGTTTGTTGTTTT
>CAMLRI010000248.1 GCA_946482385.1 uncultured Cellvibrio sp. | reverse complement strand
CCCGGAGGTAAACCACTACCACACCTGGGAAGACGTAAAAAAATGCGAGCCGCTATACCTCGCACTTAAAAACAAACTCATTGCACAACAACAGGAGCACGCAATGGAACAGCCACAAAACCGCGCCGGTATTTTTTTAGCCATCGACAACGGCAACGAAAAACCAATAACCGCCCTGGCGCCAACACCACAGGTGCGCACCGAACGGCACAAAAATCCCGATGAAAAAAAGGAGCATCGCCGCAGTACCGTCACGCTGCACGAAAAGCAGGTAAACCAGCTGCGCACAGCTCTGCGCTTGGCACGCAACTGTTTGCAGTGTGATATGGGGGAACAAATAAAAAGTGAGGCACTGGAAGAGTTGGCGCGCTCGCAGCAAACCATTAACGATTTTTTAAAGCCGCGTTAAGGGAAGGGCAAGCCATGAAATTTATTATTGCACTTTCAACGCTGCTGCTGTGCCTGGTCACGCTCGCCAGCACGGTGCTGTTTTGGTCATCTATGCCAACCGATACATTTGGAAAAGCCCTGGCCGGTGTTACTGCTGCCGCGCTCGAAGCCTGCAAGTACGCTTTTTTTCCGGCGGGCGTTTATTACCTAAAGCGGCGCAACCCCGGCGGGGCCGGGCTGTTGTTAATGGGTGTTGTGCTGGTGGGCATATCGGTTGCGGCCACCACCGGCTTTTTGCAAAACGCCTACAACCAACAAGCCAAGGCAGAACAACAAAACAGCCTGGAATACCAAACCAAAAAACAACAGCTAGACAGCCTCCAACAGCAAATAGACACGCTCAATAATTTAATAGCCGCCGATGCAGCGGGCAGCTACCGCACCAGGGCGCTGCAAACCGCCGACCAGGTTAAAAAATTAGAGCAGGCACGCAACCAGGCGCTAGCCGACATAAAAACCTACCGCGAAAGCCCCCAGGGGAACGCCCAAGCGCTATTTGCCACCTGGGCGCTACCCCTGGGCACATCCCCCGAGGCATTGCGCCAGGGCGCGTTTATGGGGCTGGCGGTTATTGTGGATATTTGCGCAATAGCCGGGCTGCTGGCGCTGGGCGGGCTGGGCAACAAAACAGCCCAGGCCGAAGCCGCAAAAGCCGCAAAACAAAGCCAACAGCCAGAGCCGCCAACCACAACAAAACCCGAGCCACAACAACAACCAAAACCAGACCCGCTAAACGAACGGGAACAACAAATAGCGGCGGCCATTATTGCCGGCAAACACGGCCACCCAGTCAGTGTGCGCGGGGTGATCGCAGGGGAAAAAGCCAGCCATGCCACAGTGTCCCGCGTACTGCAAAACCTCATCGAAAAAAACCATGTAAAGCGCGACGGCAAAAAATTTCACTTAACCCAACCCATACTTTTTTAAAAACCACCTGGAGTAGATAAAGATGAGTTCAAGAGAGCACAAAAAATTACTCGCATTGATTCGGGCAGAAAAAAAACTAGATGCCGCTATAGCGGCCATGAAAATGCTGTTAAAAGCTGATCCTATTCCTGCCGGTACCCCAATGAGGGAGGACGACTCTAGGGTGGTGCTAATCGAAAGAATGACAGAGCAATCACTTTTTATTAGGCGTAAAGCAACCTGGTTATCACATGAAATATTGGAGGCAGAAAAAAATGAACAATAAACCCACAACAACTGGCGAGCGCGCAATGTACCACGCAATCAAGCACGGCAAGGTGGCAGCGGTCAACGGCATCACCGACAAGGGCACAGGCTGGCGCCCGGTCTGCAAAGGCGTCTACCTGGGCAGCGAAACCTACACCACCGAAGACAAGGCTATTAATGCAGGCAAGCGCCACCTGGCCGACCTGCGCGCCCGCGTAGAGGCTACAGAGCTGCTACTGGCCGCAGAAAACACGCAGCAGGTGCAGCAAGTGGCCGAAGAGATTGCGCAGCCACCAGCCCCAGTCTCGCGCAAAACAAAGCGCGCCCGTAAACGTGCTGCCATGGCCGGGGGTGCCGAATGATCGCCCAGGGATTTATTGCCCTGCTGGGCGTTACCGCTGTGTGGCTCACCCAGCAGCCCAACGAATCCCTAAAAAAATACGCCTGCCTGTTTGGCCTGGCCGCGCAACCCTTTTGGTTTTACGCGGCCTGGTCGGCGCAGCAGTGGGGAATATTGGCGTTGTGCTTTGTGTATGCCGGCGCCTGGTTAATGGGTTTTAAACACTACTGGCTAAACACCACCACCAATCCATAAAAGGGGAACACTATGAGTAATTCAGGCAGGCCAACCGGGGCAGCAAATGCGGGTGCAAAAATCAGCGCCGACGGCCATCAAGGCCACGCAAAAGACGTAACCTACGGCAAGGCAAAAATTTGTTTCAATTCGGCAAAAGGTGTGTGGGTTGAGCCTGGTGGCGGAATGATATTTGCCGAGCATAAAGCCATGGCGCAGTGCAAAAAACTGGCAGAAATTATGATGGGTAAACGGCCATGAAAAAAACCTATGAGGCCGCCTTAACCCTTGTGGTGCCAGCCACAGCCCACGCTTTTAATTGCCGAAAAATGTAATTAATCGTAGAATTTTGCCACCGGATCAAACCAACACAAATGGAGAGTTACTATGTTTGAACTGATTTTTACTGTTTGCATCAATATGAGCACCTGCACCAACAGGCCAATAGACAAGCCAATGCCGTTGGATGAGTGCTTGCGGTTATCCAAGGAAATAGATGCAAAAGAGGGGTCATTAAATTGCGCCCCGGCAGGAACAGTGCAGCGATTCCGTTATTTGACCGAGATTGAATTGAAGGAAAAAAATTTGGCAAGTGTAGATTAATTGTGAATTTAAAGAATAAATAAAAAGGCGGCCAATGGCCGCCTTTTTTCAGTCCTCTTGATTACAAGAATAAAAATATGTGTCAAATAGCTAATCTTTCATTGCAAGTGATTCACCCTGAGCCTGATGGTTTACCCCGATTATTTGCGCTGAAGTAATTGTTTCGCCAGTCGTTCTTCCAATTATGTTTAGATATACAGGTTTTTCAGTGGAAAATGCTTTTGTGATCTGTTCCATTTCTGAATCGCTTATATAGCCTTTTGAAAGTAAAGTGGAGAAGCTAGCTGAATCTCTAACTCTTTTTACTTCTATCTTAAATGTTTCTTCTCTATTTTTTAGGGAGGTAATCATGTAGCTGTCGTCAAGTCTATTAATTTCTGTGCTTTTTCTATCAGTTTTACTTATTTCAAATATTTCAGGTTTGCTTAGTTTGGTGTTTCCTATGTCAATAGAGTCAGCATCTGATGCTGATTTGATTAAATCAATAAAAAGATTTGTTTGGCTTCTTTGTATTTCGGCAAGTTTTGGTTCTTTTGCTATTAATTGAAGCGCAATTTCGCTTATTTTACTGTTGTTAATTGAGTCCTTTTTGTAGCTTAAGTAGTTTTCTTGGCATGTGGATGCTGTCCACAGAAATGCAGCGCCAAGAACAATAGTTACTATTTGCTTTCCTGTTAATTTTTCCACTGCATTTTTTCCTAACTCAGAAAAAAAACCACTCAAATCTGCTATTAGATTAGAGCTTCCTTTTTCGATTTTAAAAAGAATTTCTATGGCTTCTCTTTCGTCATCTTTTATTGATCTGCCATCCTTATTGTACAATATGGTTCCATATACTCTATTTAGATGAACTTGGAATTCAATTAATGCCTTCATCATCGCTGCTGTAAGCGTTGAATCGTACCTATCACCCTTAATATTTATTTCAAGTTTTGGCCAAGACTGGAAATCAAGTTGCACAATTTTATTGTCGTATTCTGAATTAAGTGCATTTTTTAGAAACTGCATTGCATCATTGTCGTTGGCAATGATTAAGCTTTCGGTCGACAATTGTTTGCTCCTTGATTTTTTAATTTTTAAGAAAAGTGGACATTTTGTCGCAAGTATCATCAATCGACGTCTTTTTGTATGTAGGATATTTCCTACATGCTGTAGGAAATATCCTACAAAATATCAAATGGAGACCGCTTAACAGGAGTGAAGCGCCTAAATAACTGTTGCAATATAGGCGCAATGCGCCTAATATAGTAACCACGGTGGCACGCAGAGAGCCACTCACTTCCGAGGGGGCTAGTCGTTGCCACCGGGGGAACTGAGATGAAACTTTGCGACTTATGTACCATCCGCACGAACTTTCCTGAGGCACATTTCTGGTTGGTTCGGCGGGGTTCAGAAAGCCGGTGCGGCGAACCAACCCGCGTTTTTAACCCCGAGCACATTGGGGTGCGAGTTGAGCAAGTCAGCATCCTCCTGCCCGACTACCTGTTTTATGTTTTCGTTGCAATACATAACACAGGGTACTGGCGGCAACAGGTGACAGGCTCCACGAATCTGGTAAACATCAAGGTTTCAGCAGTTCGCAACATCGAACTGTCACCGCGATAAGGGAGGGGGCGAAAGCCCCCGAACTTATACATACAACCAGGGGGCACTTATGAAAATCTCGCTGCCAAATATATCGCAGCAACAAAAAACTATTTTTGAAGAAAGCACCAAGGCCGC